>JBCNVF010000033.1 GCA_039630355.1 Brevinematia bacterium | reverse complement strand
GCGTGAGGAAGAACTCACAAATGGGATTAAAAAGAAAGAAAAGGAGATTGAGAGTATAAAAGAAGAACTTAAGGAACTTAAGTCCGAGGAGGTTAGGTATTTTACTTTAAGACTAAGAGATACTCTTAAGGAGGGAGATGTCTGTCCAGTTTGCGGAAATACATACCATCCGGAGGAGGTTGGAAAGTTGCCTTTTGCTGAAGTTCCAGAAGATGGAGAGTTGTTGGAGAAAGTGAAAAAACTGGAGGAAGACATAGGAAAGCTTGAGAAAGAAAAATCTGACTTAGACAAGGAGGTGAGTAAAGTAGTAGGACAGATAGAAGAGAAAGAAAGCAGAATAGGGGGGATGCTTGACGAGCTCAAGAAGAAAGGCTTTAATACTGTAGAGGATCTAGACAAAAAGGAGAGAAATATTAAAAGTCTCATTAATCGTTTGGAAGAGTTAGAGAAAGAGGAGTCCGAATTAACTAGAAAGAAGGAAGAATTGGAACGTTTATACAAAGATGTTGACGAAAGCTACAAGGAGAAGGTAGAGCCTGAAAAAGATGATCTTAAGAAACTTATAGACGATTTTCTTAAAAATGATGTTGTAAAAGAAATTTTGAGTAACGTTAAATTTGAAGGAATCATGGAGTTTTTTAAGCTTGATATTGGTGAAAAGATTAAAAAGCACATTGAAAGTTTAGAAGGAAGTAAGGGAAAGCTTGAGCAGGCTATAGACTCTTGTCAGAACCTTATTTCAAAATATCAGCTTCTGGAAGAAAAGAAGAGGGGGTTATCTGGAGATATTGAGGATATCAAAAGGAAACATCAGGAGCTAAATTCAGAGTTGGAGAGGGTTAAGAGTGAGATAAGTAAAATGAATAGGAGCTTAGGAAGTATATCTTCAGAGTTTAAAAATTTTGTTAGGTTTAAGGAAAAGCTAGAGGAATCAAAGAAGAAGTTTTTGGAGAAAAAGTGGAAGTATGATATATTGAAATCGCTTAGCGATAAATTTGACACGGAAGGGATAGTGAATTTTGTTATGAAGCTGAAGATGGGAGAAATTGCGAATACCGTGAACAGGTATTTACGGGATCTGGGAATTTATGATAAGACTCTTTATGTTGAACTTGGAGAGAGAGAGTTGGCTTTTTCCGTTCTATACTCTGACGGTGCGGTAACTACCGTAAACAGTTTGAGTGGTGGTGAAAGCTTTCTGTTTTCTGTTGCTCTTGCGTTTGCCGTTGCAAATGATGTGGTGACACGTCTTGACGTAAAATCACTCTTTATTGACGAAGGTTTTGATACTCTTGATGAGGCATTTAATTCAAGGTTATTTGCTTTTCTTGAGAATTTTGCTAAGGAAAGAGGTGTCACCATATACATCATCACTCATAAACAAGAGATTGCGAAGAATACGACTTATCCAAGAATAAAGGTATCCAAAGAGGGAGGTATATCTAAAGCTGAAATTGAAATTTCGGAAGTTACTGTGTAATTGAGAGTTTGGTGAGAAGCGGGAGACTGGGGTTTGTCTGCTGATTGACGGAATTGGAGATCAGTGGTGGTAGGGTAAGAGCTAGTTTTGAATGCCTTTTGGAATTTTTAAAACTTCCGAATAGTTTTATAGTATGTTTGTGATACTAATATTTCTTCTACTTCCTATAGAAGTGTTCTCTCAGGAGACTGTGTATTTAACAAACAATAATCCTTTTACGAACAATACTTATCTCATAACAAACTTTGCGTATAGGGGAATAGCGGTAGGGATGAGGAAGAGTGATGTGGAAAGTATTATAGACAGGGATGAATTTCTGGAGATAGACGATACAAGTTATCTTGGACTTTTTGACAAAGAAAAGCCTTTTGTTCTCAAAGCTGTTTCTCCACCTTATGTTAAGTCAGCTTATTTTCTTTTTGAGAAAGATATTTTGTTCAATATCATAATAAACTTCAATCCAGTGATATATTCTTATTCTGAGCTTTTGAAGGGAGCAAAGGTTAAATACGGTTTGCCAACTGATGAATACCCTGACTTTGCAGTATGGCAAGCAGGTCCTTATGAGCTAAGAGTGGAAAAGCCTGCTGTTGTTAAGTTTTTTCTAACCTCCGAGATAAGCAACATAACGATAAAGGCATATGAATCTAGTAAGAAAATAAAGGAGAGGTCGGAGTATAGTAAGAGAGAGTTGTTTCCATTCTAAGTTAGTTATTGCGATTGAATCGGTTAAGGTAGTTGCTAAGATTTGGAATATAATTCTTGGTACTTCTTTATGGAAGTTTCTAGAAAGATTACTTTGGAGGAATAGAAAAGGTCCTTGATGTTTAAGTTGTTGTAGAGAAGTGTTTTCAGTGTAGGTAAGTTTCTTGCTGATAGGATTATGTTTCTATCGTATGTTGGTAGAACTAGCACGCCATATCCTCTAGTTATCATTGAGAGAATGCTACTGAAGGTTTTTAGGAATTCTTTAGTTTTCACAGTGTTGAGAGAGAAATCTTCAACTACTATCAGTTCATTGTTCCTGACTTTTGCTGATAGGACTGTGAAGAATGCTTTTCTTTTCATTTTTTTAGGAAGGTCTAGGGAGTAATCTCTTGGTTTAGGACCATGAGCGATTCCACCACCAACCCAAATGGGAGATCTGATTGATCCGTGTCTTGCTCTACCCGTGCCTTTCTGCCTCCAAGGTTTTCTACCACCTCCTCTGACTTCACCTCTTGACTTTGTGGAAGCAGTTCCTTGCCTTGCATTAGCAAGTTCCGTTACGAGAGCTTTGTATACTAGGTCATTGTTGTATTCTAGACCAAATATCCTATCTTCTACTTCTATGCTTTTTTTAACCTTTCCATCCAATCCCAGAACTTCTAGTTTCATTTCTTCCTCCAGAAAGGTTGAAAAATTGTAAAAAACTAGTGCGAAGTGTTTCAACTAAAATTGATCTTGCTAATAAACTCTACTCACAGTGTTGCTTATATTGAGCTTCTAGCCGAAGATATTCACTCAGTGCCGATAGGGATCGCAAGAGAAATTACAGTAGATCTTGGACCTTATGCGTCTTGTATTATGCCGACTATAAGCTTTGCAAGGTAACTTCTAAAACTTGAACTTATACTCTTTAAATCTTTTGTTCAGAATTATGTGTTTTGTTTCTTCTCTTGTTTTACCATCCAAGACGAATTTCCCCTTATAGGACTTGCCTCTTATGTTCGTTATGGATGTAAAGAATAGTTTTTGTTCCTCAACATTGTCTGGTGTATTGAGTTTGATGATGTAATTTGTTTTTTTGCCATCCTCTTCCTCTACCAAGAATCCTACATTGGTAGATGTTGCGAAAACATTTATGTTTACAACTCCAAACTTTCTTGAAAGGGTCTCTATGTTAACTTCTTTTGATGAGGAAAGTTTTCCTATGGATACCGTTATTTTAGCTTTACCGCTTTCTGAAGCTTCAATATATCCATTTCCGAGATAATTCATTTTTTCAAGAGAGGGTGTTATTTGATAAATAGTTCTGGTGATACCATCTTTTGTTGTAGCATTGACAAATAGAAATCCTCTGTCTCCAGTTCCCCATTCGTTTGGATGTATATCAAGTTGAATGCTGGTTATTTCCTCGGATAGAGGTTTCTTAGTTAAAGCAAATATAAGAAAATTACTGATCCTTTCTTTCCAAGAGATTTCGCTGTGGATTCCTTTTTTATCCTCAAAGTATAGAAGCTTAGGATAATCCATTTTTGTTAGGAGAATATTGCAGATTTCTCTTGTTGTGTATACTATGTTGTTTTCTGATTCTTGCTCTCTGCCTTCGCTGTAGCCTATGTCAATGTATATTTTTAGTTTTGATAATCTGTTGAGGTTTTGTATTACATTTGATTTTGTTCTTTCAAGCCCCCACCAGAATGAGGGAGAGATGCATCCAATGATTCCAAAAACCTCAGGATACCACATTCCTAGATACAATGAAATAAGTCCTCCGAGAGATGATCCAAAGGTTCCGACGAATTCTCTGTTTGTTTCTACTCTAAAGTTTGCTTCTATGAAAGGTTTAATTTCCTCAACGAGAAACTTACAATACACTTCACCTAGTCCACCGCCGTAGGCTTCAAGTGGGAAGGGGGTGTATTCTTTTATCCTGTCAGTCCCCATGTGGTCTATACCTACAATAACTACATCTTTGATCTTACCTTCTTTAGTAAGAAGTTCAACAGTTTTGTCAATATCCCATCTTGCTTTATTCCTCTCGTCGTAGTATATGTTTTGACCGTCATGTGCATAGAGCACTGTGTAATAGTTGGTTGAACTAAAGTAGTCTGGAGGTAGGAATATTCTTATGGTTCTTTTGTTCTTCAGTATTTTTGATTCAAATTCTTGGATTATAACGAAGTTTCCGTTTGTCCTAAAAGAGAGTCCAAAACCTATGTTAGATAGGTATAAGAAGAGAATGGATATTGCCAAGATTCTATGCATTGTGTTTACCTCCAATTGCAATGATTTTATTGTTTGCTAGAGTATTCTAGCAATTTAATGGAGAGGGGGTTAGTAAATTCCAATTTCCGTTAGGTGGATAAGTAAGATTCTAAGCTTGCCTAATTGGTCCTTTGGTTTTGTCAATCACAAAACTTCACTTCACACTAAGTTTCCTAGATTCTTGTTGAGAAAAATGTTCACTCAGTCCCGATAGGGACTGTGAGGAGAAGAAAGAGGTATATCTAATTGTAAGTTTTAGGCTCTATTGTTTTTACTCCTTTGCCTTTTGGGACATTAAGGGGTTTTTGTATGTGCGGATTGTGTTTATCTGTGTGGTAATAGCTTTGTTTTAAGGGGAGAAGGCTGGGGGTAGATGGGAGACTACATATATTGTAACTTCTAAAGTTTGTTACGAAGGCGTGGATGAAGGTTTGAAGATTTAACTTGACAGAGAGTGTATTTGGGATGTATTATTGAAGCGATAAGAACGATATTCTGAAATTTTGGTGCAAAGGTTTTTTCGCTGGGAAAGTCTGATGAGAGTTTGTTATACAAAGTGACGGAGGGACTATGGAAAGTAGAATAATAATTTCGGGTTTTGGTGGTCAGGGAGTTTTGTCTGCTGGGATAATTCTTTGTTATGGGGCGATGTTTGCTGGGATGTATCCGACTTTCTTTCCTTCATATGGTGCGGAGCAGAGAGGTGGAACTTCTAACTGCACTGTGATAATAGATGATCATGAGGTTGCATCTCCTATAACTCAGTCTCCTAATATTGTTGTGTGTTTTAACCAGCCTTCTGTAGCAAAATTTGAGTCGTGGGTTGAAAAGGGTGGTGTATTACTTTACAATTCTTCTTTAGTTAACGTTCCTCCGAGCAGGAAGGACATAAGAGTTTTTCACATAGATGCGAATACTGTTGCTCTAGGCCTTGGGGATCTTAGGTTTGTCAATATGGTGATGCTGGGTGGATTAGTTTCAATAGTTAAGCTTTACGATTTTAATTTCCTTTTGCAGGGGATTGAAAAGTTTTTCTCTGAGAAGGGGAAGAAAAAACTTATAGAGTTTAACAAGAAGGCTGCAAAGGTTGGATATGATTATTTTCAGTAGTTTTGCGGGTTTTTGAATTTTTTAGTCTGAGCTTTTTGGCATTTGTCTCGTAGTGGCTTGGCTTTTGGAAAGCTTGGTGTCTCAGTTTAGTGTGAAATTCTGTTTTGGGTTTGTTTACACTTTTTGCTATGGAGAAAATAGGGGAAGGATTGGAAGAATATAGGGTTGAGAAGGATACGTTAGGAGAGGTTAAGATTCCGTCTAGTGCTTATTGGGGGGCTCAGACTCAAAGAGCCTTGGAAAACTTTAGAATAAGCCCATATAGGATGCCAAAAGAGATAATCAGAGCTATAGCTGTTATAAAGTATTCTGCTGCTGAAGTTAATTCGCAACTTGGTCTTTTAGATAGAAGGTATGCGGAGTGTATCAAGAGTGCGTCGGAGGAGATAATTTACGGTGAAGATTTTTCTAACTTTCCTGTTGATGTTTTTCAGACAGGTAGTGGTACTTCAACTAATATGAATGTGAATGAAGTGATATCTACTAGAGCTAATGAAATTCTAACAGGCGTAAGGAGGACAACTTATCCTATTCATCCGAATGATCATGTAAATATGGGACAATCTTCAAACGATGTCATACCTTCTTCCATAAGGATGGCGGTTGCAGTTCTTATTGAGACAGATCTTTTGCCTAAGCTGAATGTTCTGAAAGAGACAATACTCTCAAAGTCCTACCAGTTTAGAGACATAATAAAGACTGGTAGGACACATTTGATGGATGCAGTTCCTATATCTTTTGGTCAGGAGTTTTCGGGTTGGGCTAAACAGATTGAAAATGGTATTGAGGGTATAAAGGGGGTTTTCTCAAGGCTTTTGAAATTGCCAATAGGTGGTACTGCGGTAGGAACAGGGTTAAACTCTCATCCGGAATTTTCGGAAAAAGTGGTGAAGGTGATTTCCCAGAAGATAGGCTTTCCCTTTGTTTCTGCGGAGAATAAGTTTGAGTGTATAGCGAGTATGGACATTGCAAACGAAGTTTCTGGATATCTTAAGACGATTGCTGGAGCTCTTATGAAGATATCAAACGATATAAGACTTATGAACAGTGGTCCTAGTTCTGGGTTTAATGAGATAACTATTCCTTCGTTACAGCCTGGTTCTTCTATAATGCCTGGTAAAGTTAATCCAGTTATACCTGAGGCTGTAAGGATGGTTTGTGCAAAAGTGATTGGTAATGATACAACAATTTCAATCTCTTGTTCTCTAGGAGAATTTGAGCTGAATGTGATGTTACCCGTAATAGGTTTTTGCTTAGTAGAGTCAATAACATTGCTTTCTAATGCTTCGTATGTGTTGGCTAAAAAGGTGATTGATGGTATAAAAGTGAATAAGAATAAGGTGAAAGAGGTTCTTGAGAAAAATACAGCAGTTATTACTGTTTTAGCTCCACTATTAGGATACGAGAAATCTGCTGAGGTGTATAAAAAGTGTTTAAACGAAGGTAAATCCATAGCCCAAGTATTGCTTGAGGAAAAACTTGTTCCTCCTGATAAGATATCCGAATACCTTGATTTCAGGAAGATGGTATAATGCTAACTAGTTTGTGGTGTTTCAAAATATTGTAAAATCTTCTCTCAAGTGATGTTAGTATGTGTTGGTGGAAAAAGATGAAGAAAGTAGTTGGATGTTAGAGTGGATTTATTGCTCAAGTGTGGGTAAATTATTTATACTGTTTACGGAGTGTAGTTATGGAAAAATTTGTTTTAACTGAAGACCTGATAGTTGGAATTAGTGAGATTGATGATCAACATAGAGAGCTTATAGATAGAATAAATTCTTTCATAGAGAGTCTGTATACATCTGATGTTAAAGTATTGTCAGAGGATATTGAGAAGGTTTTTGATTTTATGTTTGAGTATGCTAAATTGCATTTTTCCAAAGAAGAGGAGATAATGGAGAAGAATTCCTGTCCGATTCTGAACTTACAGAAAGTGCAACATCAGTTCTTTTTGATGGAGGCTAACAAGCTAAAGTTTGAGTTAAAGTCTAGAGGGATCAATTCCGAGATTATTGAGAAGACGCGAAAACTGCTTATTGAATGGTTTAAGTCTCACATTTCAAAAATGGATAAAAAGATACGTGAGTGTCTTGATAGACAACCTTAATCAGTGTATTTCACCCCAGTTTTTGCCGAATTTGTGCTCAACGATCAATGGAACTTTCAGAGTTACTGCATTTTCAAGAGTGGTTTTTATTACATTTTGGTATCTTTCTACCTCGTCCTCAGGTAGTTCTACCAATATTTCGTCGTGAACTTGTAGCAACATCTTAACAGGGCTTCCCAGAAGTGTTTCCCAGAGTCTGTTCATTGCAATCTTGACTATTTCTGCAGCACTTCCCTGTATCGGGGTGTTTATCGCGATTCTTTCGGATTTTCCTAGAGTTATCTTGGATCTATCGTATTTTTTGTTGCTCAATTCGGGTATGTTTCTCCTTCTGCCAAACATTGTTTCAACGTAGCCGTTTTTTGAAACAAACTCAAGTGTGTTGAAGATATACTCTTTCACTTTTTTGTAATTTGCAAAATACCTATTTATTATTTCGTTAGCCTCGGATGTGGAAACCTTAAGTTGTTTTGACAAACCATAAGCACTTATGCCATAAACTATACCAAAGTTTATTGTTTTACCGATTCTTCTATGCTCTGGTGTTATTTCCTCGGGCCTTATGCCGAGAATCTTTGAAGCAGTTTCGGAATGAATATCCCTTCCTTCGTAGAACTGGTTTATCAGAACCTCGTCTTCAGATACATGGGCTAGGACTCTTAACTCAATTTGAGAGTAATCAAAACTGCCTAGAACTTTTCCTTCTTCAGCAATGAAAGCAGTTCTTATCTTTTTTCCAATCTCATCCCTTACCGGGATGTTCTGCAAGTTTGGATTACTGGAAGATAGTCTACCAGTAGCGGTTACCGTTTGATTAAAAGATGTATGGATTCTACCAGTGGATCTTATTACCATACTAGGAAGTTCATCAACGTAAGTGGTTTTGAGTTTTACAAGAGTTCTGTACTTTAGGATAGATTGGGCTATCTCGTAATCTTGAGCAAGTTCTTCCAAAACCTCCTCATCTGTGGAGTAGCCTGTCTTTGTTTTTTTAACAGTAGGTAGTTTCATTTTCTCAAAAAGGATATAGGATACTTGCTTTGGTGAATTCAGATTGAATGTTTCTCCAACGGTATCAAATACGGTGTTGCTCACTTTCTCAATTTCAGCTTTTAGTTCCTCACCTAAGCCTACTAGATAGCTCGTATCAACTTTGACTCCGTTGAATTCCATATCTCCTAGAACTCTAACAAGAGGCATCTCTACGTAGTAAAACAGTTCTCTAAGTTTCGTGTTTTCGTTCAATTTCTTGCTGAAGAGGTTATACAATCTAAGAGTAATGTCTGCATCTTCACAAGAGTAGATTGCCACATCCTCTATTGGGACATCAAGAAGAGTGGTAAAGAGAGATTGTTGTTTTTTGGTAACTTCCTCATACCTTATTGTGCGGTAATTTAAGTATTCTTCGGCTAATCTATCAAGGTTATGATGAGTAAATTCGGGTCTTAACACATAAGAGGCTATCATTGTGTCAAAAAATATATTCTTAAGCTCTATTCCATATCTTTTTAGGACAACATAGTCATACTTAATGTTGTGACCTATTTTCTTTATGTCTTGGTTTTCACAGATCTCCTTTAGGAAGCTGATAATGCTAGATTCTGAGAATTCCTTTTTCACTTTGTGTAGAATTGGTAAGTAGTAACCTTCGTATTCTCGTGTTGAAATGGCAAATCCAATGATATTGCATTCCATAAAGTGTTTCTCATCGGTCTCTATATCTAGAGAGACTATACCTTCTTGTAAAATCTCCTTTCTTATTCTGTCCAAGTCTGCAAAGGTTGTTGCGATCTTATACCTAGCTTTCTGCATTACTTGGGTGGTAGTTTGAGGCTCTTGGGAGAATAGAGATAGCTCTTGGTTGTTAGAATGTTTGCTAAGCTGAAGTTCGTTCAGAATGGATCTGAACTCGTATTCTTTTAGAAGTTCAATAACTCGGGGTTTTGCGAAGTTTTCTAGAGAGAACTTAGTGATAGAGATATCTAGGTTTTCATCAAAGAAAAGTTGGACCAGTTTTTTGCTTAGGAGCACATCACTTTGGCTTTCTACAAGCTTTTTTCTCACATTTGGTTCTATCTCGTCCAGGTGAGAGTATATATTTTCCACAGTTTTATACTTTGATATAAGGGGTTTTGCAGTTTTTTCTCCAATTCCTCTTGCTCCTGGGATGTTGTCAATATTATCACCAACTAAGGCTAGATAATCTACTATATACTCAGGTTCAAATCCGTTTTCCTCTATGAAGGTAGTTCTGTCAATTACCCTGTATTCTGCTTTTGCAGGAGAGAAGGATACTATTCTGACATTAGGGAAAGCTAGAAGTTGAAACAGATCCTTGTCTCCTGAAACTACGTATATCTGGTATTTGCCAGAGAGTTTTTTTGTTATGCTTGCTATTATATCATCTGACTCATAGCCTGGAATCTCTATGCATTCGATACCAGCCTCTCTAAGAAGGTTTACTGTCTTTCTAAATTGGGACTTCAGGTCCTCAGGTGCTTTTTCTCTTGTTATTTTGTAGCTGTTGTATATTTTAAATCTCTTTGTCTGCTCTCTGGGGCCATCAAGCGAAAAAACTGCGTTTTCGAATCTAAAGTCTTTGTATAGCTTTATAACTGTTCTAAGGGTGCCAAAAATAGCGGAAGTGATTTCACCCTTTGAGTTTGTAAGGTGTCTTCCAGCAAATCCGAAGAAAGATCTATACACTAAGTTGCTTGTGTCAAAGATAAAGATTTTTTCCATAATCTTATTTTCTAAATCCTTTTTATTAGCTTTTTCAAACTTAGTTACCAGAGCACGATAAGTTCCAAATTTCTATTAAGTGAGTGACTAAGATTCTAAACCTCACTCTATACCAAGCTTCTTAGGTGTTGTTGGGAAAGTGTTTACCTAGTTCTGAATATCCACTCAGTTCCGATAGAGACTGTGAGAGTAGCAAGGACAAAAACCTCCTAGTTACAAGTTTTGGAACTTGTTGGACGAAACAACGCAGTGAGGTATAGATTTGTAGCTGAGTATAGAAACTTAGCAGAATATTTTGTTATAATTCTCGCGTAACGAAAGATGTGGGTAAAGGTATTAAAGGAATTTTTTTGGCTCTGGTGGGATAATTTTTCAAAGAATATAATCGTTAGCATTCTGGGGTTTTTGGGGAATTTACCTACACTATTTTTCACTATGGGGCTTTTTCTCTTCATGCGGGTTCCTTTTGAAGCAACACCGACCCAGAGTGAGATAAATTTATTTTGGCTTGTAATAATCACTCTTTTCGGTAGTAGTATTTTCTTTCCGACTCAGATAGGTTTGTTGGCTGTTGCTAGAAATTTCTCAAATGGCACGCATAAAAAATTCTTTGCGGAGTTTTTTTCGGGGATAAAGGAAAACTTTGGTAAGTCTGTGTCTGGCACTTTAGTAGGAGCGTTGGTATACTTTTTGGGAGTATTTGCGATAGTATTTTACCTATCGTTTTTTGGAACTACTAGTATAATCGGAATAGCTCTTTCAGTCATAACGTTTTGGTATTTGGTGGTATTTACTTTCTTTTTCGTGATTCTTTCGCTTTATGTGGTGTTTTTCCCTAAGGATAGAATCAGGACCGCAATAAGTAGATCCTGGGTAATAATGATGGACAATGTATTCATTATATTCCTGACATTCCTGATGGTAGTTCCTGTTTTCATATTTTCTTTCATAAGTGCAGTTGGTATGATGCTTTTTTATCAAGGGCTTGTGAATTCGTTACTTGTCGGAATGTTTGTTACGATACTAAAGAAGTATAAAGTCATAGAGGACGTTGAAGATAACAGAACAATAAAGGATATATTCAAGCCGTTCTGAGTATGGATAGATTGTTTGTTGCTATTGACCTTCCGGTGGAAATAAAGAGAGATTTTGTTGTGATTTTAGATGAGCTTAGATCTGCTAACGGTAAAACTGTGCCTATTGAGAATATTCACTTGACTGTGAAGTTCATAGGAGAAACGAACAAAACGAAGGACATTATTAATACTCTTAGTGCTATTAGGTTTCGGAGTTTTTCGCTATCGGTAGAAGGAGTAGGGTTATTTGGTAGCGTTTACCATCCTAAAGTATTTTGGGTAGGTGTTGTGAAAAATGAAAGTTTGGAGTCTCTTTTTCTGGTTTTGGAGGAGGAGTTATCAAAGGTAGGGATAGCGAAAGAGAATAGAGAGTTTTCACCTCACATAACTTTGGCAAGGTTTAAGGCTAAACCTGATATAAGAAGACTTGAGAGTGTTTTGAAAACTTATGGTTCTAGAAAATTTGGTTCGTTTGATGTTAAAGGAGTTACTCTTTACAAAAGTGAACTTGCTCACCCTAATCCGAAATACTTTCCACTCAAATTTTTCCAACTGGAGGGTGCTTAAGTTTTTCAAATGTTTTTGGTTTGTGGTGTCATAGGTAGTTTTGTTGGCTACTGTAGATTGTTCTTGAGAAAGTTCCGCCAACATTTTGAATTATCATTCCTTTTACCTCAAGGGAAAGCAAGATTGGGTAGATTTTGTTGATACTCAATCCAGTAGCTTCAGTAAGTTCATCTAGGGAAATTTCCTTTGTTATGAATGAGTAGATAAATTTTTCTTCTTCTGAAAGTTCTTGATTAGTCTCTTGGAAGGGGTTGTTTTGAGTTGCCTTATACCCAAGCTCTTCAAGCACATCTTTGTAGTCTAGAATGGGGATAGCTCCCTTTTTTAGCATGATATTACACCCTCTGTGGAGATAGTTCTCTATTCCCCCAGGTATGACGAGTAAGGGTTTCTTTTGTTTTAATGCATATTCTCCGGTTATCAAAGCTCCGGATTTTTCAGGTGCTTGCACAATTACAACTACGTCAGATAGTCCACTTATTATTCTGTTTCTTATGAAAAAGTTTCTTCTTAGTGGTTTAGTCCCTATGGTAAACTCAGATATTACACATCCCTTTTCTCTTATCTCATCAAACTCTTTTTTGTGTTCTGGTGGGTATATGCAATCTAATCCTCCCGCTAGAACCGCAATCGTTTGTCCATTTCTCTCAAGCGTTCTTCTGTGAGCTATTATGTCTATGCCTCTGGCTAGCCCGCTTACAACCGTTACATTGTTGTCTACTAATAGGTCAACAAGCTTTTTGGTGTAGTTTTTCCCAATCTCATCATTTCTCCTAGTTCCTACAATACCACATGTTACACTTGAGTTTAAAAGATGGTAGTTTCCTAGGTAATATATGACAATTGGTCTGTCAGAAAGAGCTCTGAGTCTGTATGGATAGTTTTCATCTTCCAAAGTCAAGTACTCTACGCCATACCTTTTTAGCGTTTTTTCAATCTCAACAATACTTTTTTCTATCCCACCCTCTTTTGCTGTAATGATAGTCTCCTTCCTGATCTTAAGAACTTTTGAAACCTCTTCAATTGAAGAGTTTGGAATACTGGAGATGCTACCAAAGTTCTCCTTTATGTACGAATATCTCTTAAACCCTAACCCTAGGTAGCTTAGGAAAAGTAGTTCCTCTCTTCTCATGTAATATATTATACATTAGATTAGCAAACTTTATTACAAAACCCTGACGAAATTCAACCTTGAACAAGTTTTTCAATAAATTCCAAGTTAATAAGTAGGGCTTTTCTTCTACTCTTCTCGTGGTCCTTATTGACTGGGTAAATACTCTTCTTAAGCAGACACATAAAGAGCTTAGTGTAAAGTGAAGTTTTGTGATTGACAAATGCTATCTAAGGTTTTTAGTCCGTTCTTATCTGCCTTGTTTTTATTGGTTTATCCTTAAAGTTCAAATTTTCTTTCGTGGTCCTTTAGATCTTTAGGCTGGGGAATTGAGGGGCCAGAATTATACGCATCTTCAATTATTTTGTCTACTTCTTTTTTCTGTCCTGCGGTTATTATGACCTCGCCCTTGAGTATAACTCCGGGTTTGACTTCAAGCTGAGGAGTTATTATGTTACCCAAAATTCTTCCTGTTTCCGTAAGCTTTACGGATTCCTGAGCCTCTATTCCTCCTATTACAACTCCTGATACGGTTACACTTCTTGCTCTCAATACATCGGTTTTGACCTTACCAGTCTCGCCTATAAGAATTTGCTCATTTGTTGATATTTCACCTTCAAACTTTCCATCTATCTGCACAGAGCCATTGACATGGAATCTTCCTTGAAACACAGAACCTTCGCCAATTATGCTGTTTATTACTCCTTCCTGTTTAGGTGGCATATAACCCTCCAAGTGTAATTAATCACCCACAATAGAGGTCGGTTGGGTTACTGCAATAGGCCCATCTCTTAGAACCATAGGAACGCAGGGAATGCTTCTGTTTATTCCCAACAGTATTAAACTGTTAGGAATCCTACATCCACACCCCAATATAGTTCCTAAAACTTTCATACGAAGGCCCCGTTTTTGTAACCCCCCATTCTCCTCTATCGTAGGTGAAAGTTATTTTAATTAATCCTAGGTTGCCCTTACAATAAACTACTTAAATTTACAATCCTGTATCCATTTTTTGGAAATTTTCAGGAATTTTTCTCTCAGATTCACCTCTGTTCTTACGTTACGGTAAGAGAGAAGTGCAAGTAGAAAAACTATTAAGTCTTCTAACTTTTCCGTATCCCTTAGGATATCATCATGTAGTAAAAGGCTAGATATCTCTGAGATAAGCTGGGTTTCTGAGAATCTTAAAAGCCCCTTTCTTTTGCTTTTTTGTATGACTTTATATATGTATAGTAGAGTTGGAAAGTTTTTAGGTATTTCCTCAAGTATGTTGTTACTTTCTTTCTTCTTAGTTTCCCATAGCTTCAGCGACTCTTCGGTGCTTTCTGGCAGTGCTTCATTTCCAAATACATGAGGATGCCTTTGGAGAAGTTTAGAGTTTAGGTCTTTCAAAACCTCGTCTATGGAAAATTTCCCCATCTCTTTAGCTATCTGTGATATGAATACTCCCTGAAGGATAAGATCTCCAGTTTCTTCTTTTATCTTCTCATAGTCTCCTTCGGTTATAGCTTGTACTACTTCATATGCCTCTTCTATTATGTTCTCAACAATGCTTTCAAGCGTTTGTTCTCTGTCCCAAGGACACCCATTTGGAGATCTAAGTGTTTTAACGATACCGATAAGCCTGTCAAACTCTTCCATACCATAATTCTTAATGAACCAATACCTGACTTTCTTCAAGAGAGTGTTTTTAGCAATTTTTATTAGTAAGCAGAGCTTCAAGCTTTTTGCTTACTCACTAATAAGTTCCAATTTTCGTTGAGTGGGTAGATAAGATTCTAAACTTTTTGTTTACCCTCTCTCTTTGCTTCTAGATAGTGTCTATAAGTTACAAAACTTCACTTTAGGTCTGCTAGGTACCTATTGAGAAAAGCATTTATCTGGTCCTGATAAAGACTATGAGAGTAGTAAAGAGAAGGCTATTTACAAACCTACTGCTTACTCACCGTTTGGTTCTAGATTAAGTAAAAAAGTTTAGAATCTTGCTCACTTGCCTAGTGGAAATTGGAATTTGTTTTATGTTTGAGGATAATAGCAAATTAGATGTTGAGGGATATATAATTTTTCGTAGTTAAGAGGAGGGGAGAGATATGAAGAAAGTGATAACAACTTTGTTTTTGGTAGCATTGCTAGGTTTTTCAGGTTTTGGGCAGGTGATTGCGGGTAGTGAGTTTTTTAATGCGAATATATCTGCGAGTGATCAGGCAGTAGGTGGCAATAGTTTGGTTAACACAGAAACTGCATCGTCGGTGTTGATAAATCCTGCTTCTGGGGCATATTTGAAGCAGTTGGCTATTACTACATCGTTGGGAGGATTTACAACAACGGGAACATACGGACTTTTGGGGGTTTCCTATCCAACTTTGATAGGGACGTTTTCAGCGCAATTTCTGTATTATGGGTTACCTGTTGGAACAAACATATTTGGTGGAACTGTTGCATTTTCTAAAGATGTTGCTGATGAGCTTGGGGTAGGATTTGGGATAACCGCAACCAGTGGTGTGAGTGTTGGAATAAATGTTGGATTTGTGCATAAGATGCTGAGAGATTTTTCTTCTGGACTTGGACTTAAGGACTTTTCTTGGGGACTTGCTTTACTTAACCTAGGTTTGCCTGTGGTTATTGGAGATAGTTATCCTTTTCCTTCGTTGCCAACTGTAAAGGGTGGAGCGGAGTTGATGTTTTTGAGAACGGATCCTATAAAGTTTTCAATTGATGCGGGAGTGACACTTGGTGCTTGGGGACCTAACGCAGAGCTAAATGGAGGGTTGAAAGCAAATATACTTGATATGGTGCTTGTGAAAGGAGGAGGTTTTGTTGGTGTCAATAGGTTTGGATGGAGTGCTGGAGCAACTTTGAAGTACACTCTTGAGAGACAGTGGGGTATAGAAAGGTTGGATATAAGGTTTCATTACTCTCTTATGAACATTATAAACTCTATCTCAGGAATACGAGATTTTGGACACTGGATTGGCTTTGACTTTGCTTTCGGAACCATAGATACAACCCCTCCAAAAATTGAAATAAACGTTGATATTAGCGAGAAAGATAATGAAATAAACCTTTCTCAGAATTTGGTTTTCCTTAACTTTGCCAGTTCTTTAGCGGAAAAACCTATATATGTGTCGCCAAACTATGATGGTAGGAAGGATAAAGTGAAGATAAACTTAAACATTCAGGAGGGTGGAATTCTTAAGGAGTGGAAGGTTATTATTAAGGATGCAAAGGGGAATTTGGTCAAAGTTATTGAGTCTAAGATGAAAAGAGATGTGTCATTGGATTTTGAGGAACTTTTTAAAAGGTTATTTACTCCTAAGGAGTCGGTTTTGGTGCCAAGTGTGATATATTGGGATGGAACCGATTCTAAGGGTAAGGTGGTTCCAGATGGAGAATATTATTTGCAGGTTTTTGCAAAAGATTTTGAAGGAAATGAATCTTCGTCAAAGGTTGTGAAGGTAGTGGTTGACAATACTCCTCCAGTAGGTGGAGTATCAGTTCCCTATTTTATATTCTCTCCTAATGGTGATGGTAATAAAGATGATATAACTTTCTCACTAAAGAACTTAACAAAGGGTGATGAGTGGGTTGCTTGGATAGAAGATCAGAAAGAAAATAAGGTCAAAACTTGGAGTATGGGAGTATCACCTTTAGATAAGATTGTTTGGGCTGGATTGGGAGATGATGGTAAATTGCTACCAGATGGGAATTACACGTTCTGTCTAAAGGGTGAGGACTTAGCGGGAAATGTGTTTGTCACTAATATAAAAGGTATACTTATCTCAACAAAACTTAGGAGTTTACTTGTAACTTCTGATATTTACGAAATATCTCCTAACAACGATGGTGTGTTTGATAAAGCGAATATTAGTCTTGTTCTAGAAGAGCTTAGTGGCTTACAAGCTTTGAATGTCTATATTAAAGATCCTAGGACTGGTAATATTATGAGAAGGTGGACGATGGGGGAAGGAAAAGTGATGACTAATCTGTTCTGGGATGGTACGGACGGTACGGGTAATGTTGTGGTGGATGATGTGTATGTGATTTATGCGGAAGCGGAGTATGTTGATGGTAACAAACCAGTTTCACCAGAGATATCAATAAAAGTAGATGCTACTCCTCCTAGAAGTAGAATTTCCTTTGAGCCTGCTCTGTTTTCACCGGATAACGATGGTGTTGATGATGAAGTGATATTTAAACTGAATGTTTCGGATGATTCTGATATAAGAGAGTGGTCTTTCAAGATTTGGCAACCTAATGGTAAGAAGGTATTTAAAGAGTTTAAGGGTAAGGGAACTCCTCCTTCGGAGATAATATGGGATGGAATTGGTGATAATGGTGAGATTGTGGATAGTGCGGAAGAGTATCCTTTAAGTTTTGAGGTGGTGGACAGCCTTAATAACAAAGCAAGTATTAGGCCAGCAGTGTTGCCAACAGATATACTCATTGAGGTTACACCCTATGGTTACAAGATAAAGGTTCACAGCATAGAGTTTGCGTATGCTAGCGCGGAGCTTACCCCCAAGGGAGTTCAGATAGTTAGAAAGGTAGCTGAGAAGTTGAAAAAGTTTGGAGCTTACAAGATAAGGGTTGAGGGACATACTGATAACATTGGCTCGTATGAGTATAACCTAAAACTGTCAAGAGCAAGAGCAGAGTCTGTCAGAAGCGAACTGATCAAAAGTGGAATCAGTGCAGATAGAATAACTGCTGAAGGTTACTCTTTTGACAGACCTATTGCACCTAACGATACTGAGGAAGGAAGAGCAAGAAATAGAAGGGTTGAGTTTGTATTGATAAAGTAAAGCCTGTGTGTTTAGAGATTACGTTTTGTGAGGCTTACGCTCTGTTTTAGAGGATGGATTTGAGAGAACAACTGGTAGATTTGCTTAAGTTTTCTTTCCCACAAGATCAGTTAGAGAGAATAGTTGACGCTATTGAAACATTTTCTCCTATTCCTAAAAACACCTTTGATTCTCTTAGAACACTCATTCTGAATCATAGAGATAAAGAGGAAGAGATAGTTGGGGTGCTCTCTAGGGGTGATCTCCTAGAGCTTATCTCTAAAGTCTTAGGTTATAGTATATATCTTAGGAATATTATAAACGAGAAGATAGAGCTTCTTTTTTTCTTGCAGGAGAGTATTTCTACGCCGTTTGATGAAGAGGGGGTTAGAAAAGAGGTTGAGGAGGTAGTGAGAGAGTTTTCGGATGACAAAAACTCTTTTCTTAGTAAACTTAGGGATATTAGGAAGAGGGAGTTTTTAAAGATAGTTTCTAGAGAGATGGTAGGACTTTCTTCGTTTGAGGAGACTAGTAAGGAGTTATCGCTTTTAGCGGATATAATGATTGAGGGTGTATTGAAGTTCAATACCTTAGAGCTTTCAAGGGAGATGGGGGAACCATCTTCTGAGTTTTGTGTGATATCTTTAGGGAAATTGGGAGGGCTAGAGCTTAATTACAGTTCCGATGTAGACATAATGTTTGTTTACGAGAGGGATGGGAAGACTAGCAAAGGTGTGGAAAATTCTGAGTTTTTTGATAAGTTAGCCAGAAATATAGTATATGAGATGTCTTCAAGCGTCAAAGGAGAGTTTCTTTATCGTGTGGACACGAGGCTTAGACCTGATGGAGAATTTGGAGCTTTAGTGAAGAGGGAAGAGGGTTACTATGACTACTATACGGAGAGAGGGCAAACTTGGGAGATACAGATGCTTATTAAGACAAGGTGTTCTGCGGGAAGTTTAACGCTGGGGAAAAGGTTTGTTGATAACATAAGGGAGATAGTTTATTCTACTCCGCTTACTGATTCCGAAATTGCTGAGATTCTCGGAATCAAGCAGAAGATAAGGGGGACTGAATATGATCTTAAGAAATCCACAGGAGGAATAAGGGATATAGAGTTCATAGTCCAGCTGTTACAGCTTATTTTTGGAACCAAAGAGAAAGCTCTGAGGCTACAGAATACCCTGTTGGCTCTTGATAAATTGGAGAAAATTAAGGTTATTGACGGAGAGATGAAAAGAGTGCTTGAGTATGGCTACAGAACTTTAAGAAGGTTAGAGAACTACATCCAGCTATACGCTAACCTTCAGGATTTCTCTCTCCCCATAAACGACACAAACAGAATGATAGGACTTTTCAGATTGCTTCAAACCAAGTATTCAAAAATTTCAGGTGATGAAGACAGGTATTTGTTGCACCTTGTAAATGACATAAGGAGGGAGGTTATAAAGGTGAAAGGATACATTTTTGAGAAGTTGCTGGATGTTAGGGCGGGGGAGGAGGTGATTTTCTTTTTATACAATTCCGAGGAAAAGGAGGTAAGGGATTTACTTTTCTCCTATGGGATAAAGGAAACTGCAAGAGCGTTTTCTTTCTTGGAGAGTATGATCTCGTTTTCTTTTAGAGGTGGGGTGGAGACAAGTATTGGTCTGAGGAACTTACTAAGAGCAGTTTCTCTCTCACCTATGCCTGATAAATCTCTGTCCAACATCTATTACGTTTTAGAGGCTACTCAGAATTTGCCAATATCAATTCAGTTTTTCACGGATGAGAGGAACGTGAACTTTATATTCAATGTTTCCTTGCTTAAGGATGCTTTTATAAGCATATTGCGGAAGAGAAATTGGATATGGGATGGTATGATGGACACTAATGCTTTTATGGACTATTTGCCAGTTTTCCTGAATAAGATTGACTTTTCCAGAGAGAGTTGGGTTGAGATAGTCAGAGAGGTTTACGAGGTGGTTGTGACTTCTTTAGCGTTTCTAAGGATAAATAAGTTTATCAATGCTAACAGGACAAAAGAGTTGTTTGCTAGGCTGTATGATAAGATCTTTTTGGAATTTTCTAAGGTTCTTGGTGGCAATTTGTGTGTTTTGTCGTTAGGTAGGTGGGCGAATAGGAAGCTGACTTTTTTCTCAGATGTTGACTTAGTCTACATATTGCCATATAGTCCTTATTCTGACGAGTTTTTTGATGTTAGGGATGGGATTCTTAAGATCCACAATGAGTTAGGTAGCATATTTGAGATAGACACTAGGCTTGTTGAGGGGTCGCACAAGGGAAGTTTTATCATATCTCTTAAGACTTTGGAAGAGAGTAGTTTTGATATATGGCAGACGATTGCGTATCTTAAGTCAAGGCCTATATCCTCTAGTGAGACTTTTGAGAGGAAGGTTGGAGAAGTGATAGTTTATAAGCTAAGAGATGCTATTAGAAATTTGGATTTTAGTGAGTTCAACAATTTTGTAAAGAGGGTTATCGCTAACTTTGAGAGAGTAGATGATCTTAAGAAAGGCAGAGGGAATATTCTGGAACTAGAACTTGTGCTTGACAAACTTTACTTTAAGCATTTTAGGGAATTTGATGAAGTGCCTGTAGCTAAGTCGCTTTCTGAGATGGAGAGAATGTTGGAGAATGTTGTGAAGTTAGAAGTTCCACTAAGGGATTATTTGGCTTTGCTCGTGGAGGTTGAGGATGTAACTAGGATAGTGGAGGGGATAGGGTTTGATGATAAAGTGTTTGATATAGCGAAAATTCCTGTAAAGTTTAGTGAGTTTCAGAAGCTTAGAGGTGAGGTTATATCTTGGTGTGACAAGGTGATTAATCTGGATTAAGGTAGGCTTATACTTTTTCTATGCTGTCCTCAAAGTTTTTTATGTAGAGTTTACTTAGTCTTGTGCTCAGTTCACGATTATTCTTGAATCTCTGTAGGGCTGTTTTATACAGAGCTTCTGCGTTCTTCTTAAGTCCCATAGCTTCGTAAATGTCTCCTAGTAGTAGCACTATTCTTACATCATCTGGATGTTGCTTTAGGAGTGAGTTACATATCTCTACTGCTTGTTGATATTCTTTTCTCTTGGCTCTTATTTTTGCAAGTCCTATGAGTGCGTATTTGCTATATCCAGCTTCAAGTGCTTTGTTAAAAGCAACTTCGGCCTCGTTTTCCTTGTTTATTTTAAGCAATGTATCTCCTAGCCTTGTTAGTATTTTTGGGTTGTCTGGGTATTTTTCTGCGAGTCTTATCCAGTATTTTAGAGATTCTTTGAACTGTCCCATACCTCTTAGTGAGTCCGCTATTCCGTAAAGGGCGTAGAAGTTTTCGTAATCCACACCTAAAGCTCTTTGGTAGTAAGCAACTGCCTTTGAGAATAATTTTTTTCTTCGGTAGATGTTGCCAAGCATTGTTAATACATTCAGTGTGTTTGGTCTTATATCAATTAACTTTTCCCAGTAAACCAGAGCTTTGTCAAATTCCTCAAGTTTGTAGAACATGTCCCCTATTCCCATAAGAGCGAATTTGTTTTTCCCATTCAGTTCAATAGCTTTCAGGTAGCATTCTTCTGCTTTCTGATAGTCTTTTAGTTTTCTAAAAGCGTCTCCCATTCTGGTTATTACTAGTGAATCTTTAGGTTCAAGTTCAATGTAGCGTTTCCATATCTCCAAGGCTTTTTCCCAGTTTTTTAGCCCCCTCCAGGAGTCAGCAGTGCCAAGTAAGGCTTTCTTGTGGTTAGGATCTATTGAGAGAATCTTCTCAAATATTTTTATTGCCTCCTCAAACATTAGGCTTTTTCTGTAGCTTGTGCCAAGAAGATACAGTAATTCAAGATTGTTTTCGTTACCTTTTAGGTTTTCCTCAAGTAATGCTATAGCACTACTATATTGCTTTTGCTCAATAAGCTCAGAAGCTTTTTTAATAACCTCTTCCACTTTCTCACTCTTCCACATCATACTTTCACCTCCAAAAAATAAAGACACTTCCCAAGTGAGTAATAAAATTATACAAAATCAGCAAATTAAAGTCAAATTCCCTAGACTGTAGTTCAATAAAGTCCAAAATTTACAACTGATAGGAGTAGTCTTCTCTCTATTTTTCTCACAGTCCTCGTTGGAATTGAGTAAACACTTTTCTTAGCACCTAAGAGACTTGGTATGAGGTGAGATCTTGTGATTAAAGAAGTTTAAGTGTTGCTGGAGTACAACAAATGTAGATCTGATAGATAGTTGTTATGTGTTTAGAAAGCCTCTGTTTTGATAGTGTGAAAATTTTGCAGAGTTAGTGAGAAATTTTTTCACATTTTCTTTTGATAACCATGTGGAGAGTTATTGGTGGGTGTGTAAAAATTATGGTGAAAACTTCACAAGTTGAAATATGTAGTAGTTTTGGCACAATTTTTGTATTTACTAACTTCAGTGACTTAGCGAATTAGGAGGTGGCTATGAGAGGCCTAGGTTGGGTTAGTGTTTTAGTGTTTCTTGTTGTTTTTTCAGGTGTATGTTTTGGTGAGTCTTATTTTTATTTTGAGCCTTTTACTGGCACTACTCCTCCTGGTGGCTGGTGGTATGTTGCTACTGGTATAGATGGTGGGCTTTGGTATGGTAGGGATGGCACTTTCCCTACTTATGGGGCAAATATTAGAGAAGGAAGCGTGAATTTTAATAATGAACTAATATTTGATAGAAGAGTGGTTAACTCTGGTTCAACTGCTGGGTTGGGTATATGGGTTGGATGTGTAGTTGGGTTTACCAACAAACTTTGGAATCCGACGCCTTACAAACCCTTTGGTTTTGAAATACTTAGAAAATCTGCAAGAATTGATCCTCAAGATGGAGATCCGAACTTTACTGGTGCTGGGACACAGAGAAGGAATCAAGAGTCAAGGCGACATTCTGCATCTATGAGTATTTTTTTAGCAGTGTATTCTAACCTTGCCAATTCGTCTTCAGATGGGACCAGGTTTCCTGATCAGATTGTTCTTTACGACATGATGAGAATGTGTGATAATTTATCAAATGATGCCAATACTACTCCTTACAGTCAGTGGGGCTATTGGCTTGGAACATATAGTAGATTGCATACCACAAATGTTCCCTCCTTAACTGGAGCAACATATAACATAAAACCTATACTTGAGTGGAATATGGATAACAATTGGGTGAATATAGTTAATGAGGGCGTTGCATACAATCAATATCCTAATAGCTTTCCTACTAACACTAACTGGATAAAGATAATGATGACTCATGATGGTAATAAGGTTCAATTTTTTGTAAATCCGAATCCTAATAATCTTTCAACGGGGCCTTTTTCTGGGATACCGAATGCGATGCTTAAGCTTGGTGAGGTAGGGGTCGGATTTTCTAGCAATGTTTTCCCGCTTTTTGGGGTTGAGACGATAAGATACGATACAGAATTACAGTATTTAGTTCTTGATGATTTCTACATTCGCACCATAGCATCTGCAGTAACATCTGAGATTTCTCCGTTTGAGGTTAGCACTAATTCAAACTTTACTTTGAATATTTTCATAAAGCCGATTTTTGGTAGCATTAATGATGCTGGAGTTTCGGAAATATATGTAAAAAAGCCGGATAGCTGGACAAGCTTTAATTGGGCTGACTATACTAACCAAATATCAATAATGGTATATAGTAACAATGTATTGCTTGCTACATACTCAAGGCAAGTTGGGGATTTCAATCCTAGTGCAGGTAGTGTGGCGTTGTCTATAAAGACTTTCTCAACAAGTGGTGATACGCTTAAGATAAGGTTTAGAGCTACAAGTTGGAGTGATAACCAGATAATAAGGCCTCTCTCTACGGGAGATTTTACGAATAAGTTTGTGAGGATAATAATCTCAAACATAAATCCGCTTCAAGTAGGTAGTGGTGAAATAGAGGTTTATGTAGATAACCCAAAGTATGGTGATACATGGACGGATACAGCGGTAGGTAGTGCTCCAAGGTATGCAACAACAGGTAGGATGAAGAGTTATTCCGCAAATGCCTTGGATGTTAGTTTGATTGATCCTAACTTAGATGATGGTAATACTTTGGTTCTTAAGCTTAGAGATGTTCCGAAGGCTTTTGGTGGTATTGTTCCAAATCTCGTCTACCAAGGAACTACTAATACTTTCTATTACTATGTATCAACTGCAGGTATCTCTGATGGCACCCCTATAACTACATTGAGAATTGTGGTTCCAGGAGGATTTATAGTTAAGTCTAACACTCCTTTTGAGACAAACATAACTACCCTGTTGATTACGAATCCTATTGGTAGTATTAGGGTTACTAACGAAGGAGGTGTTACCAATATTTACATAGAATATTGGAGGGAAGAAAAGGTATTACCTGGGTCTGGTGGAATAGATGAGATAACTATCAAAACATATGGCACTCCTATATCTATAACTAATGTTTTTCATGACTGGAATGCATTTGTTAACAATAGGTATGTGGGGGGACTGGGTAATTATTGGGGATTGGTTAACACAAATTCATCTTACCCGAGTAGGAGAGTAGAAAGCAGAAGACCTAGGGCTAAAGTTGTTGCTTGGATTGTAGCTCAGACAAATGAAGTTGACTATATTGAGAATACCTCTATAACGAACGTGTATAAGTATGTTTTGGTAAACGATGGACTTGTTGGTAATAACATATATAAAGCTAGAGTAGCTTTACCGAGTTGGATAACTAATGTCACGAGCATCAATTCTTCTATACCTGCTACGATAACTCGTATTGTAGAGGGAGGAACAAATTTCTTGAACATTGACTTTGAGAGCATGAATACGAATATTCCTGGTGGGACGAATTGTGTTATAACTTTCGTTGGGTGGGATAGTATTCCTCCTCTTACCAATGAGTTAACGAATTCTTTTCCGTCGTATGTTGACAATCTGAACGGGGATGGTTTTGTTCCTACGAGTGAGTCTCCTATTGGGTGGAAGATAAGGGTAGTAACTCCACCTGCTAGAGGTATTGCTAAAATTACTTCACCTAATGAGGAAGATGGAGATATTCCAGGAACTCATCTGCATCATGTTTACATAGATACTAACGATATACCTGTGAGTATGCAGATACAGAATGAGGGAGAGGAAGGGAATGATATCTTTGTTGCGTATATCTACTATCCTTCCTTGATAACCAATGTTGCAAACTTTAGCTCTACTAAGTTAGGTGCTGGCTCTGAAGGTAACATATATGTTTCCAACATCTCTGGTAGTAACTTTATTGTGGTAAACTACGAGAAGGCTAATAATAGGTTGCTTTCCGGTCAGTATGATACTGTTAGCTTTAGAATTAGGTATAATGTAAACAATGTTACGAATGTAACTTTACAAGTTTACATAGCGAATTCTACCAACTTTGCTAGAGCAGTTGTGTGTAATCCTCCCTATGATGGTAATCAAGATCTTCATTTCATTTACTCTAGGGTTAGGGCGAGTAACTGGGTTATTGTTCCCGGAGGGTATATAGACAGAGCGAGTTCTACGAATCAGCTTACATTCGTTGTAACGAATTTGCATACTCATCCTAAGAATTCGATAATGCATGTTAGGATAAAAGTCCCTTCGTTCTTCTCTACGAATATGTATGGTCTTAGTAGTGAAATAATGGGCACAGATCCCTCGGCTGTTTACTTTTCTAGCGAAGGGAGTGATACCGTTTTGAATGTTCAGTATACTAGTGGAATATATGGCACGTATAGAGATGTGATAAGTTGTTACTTTATAGATCATGTTAACTACTCTACGAATGTTGGCTTTATTGTCAGAGTTTCCAATAGGAGAGGTGAGTGGACCAATCTCACCACCAATTTTGTTCTGGTTTCCGATCCACCAGTCAATGCTAGGTATTACATTAGTAATAATGTTATTATTAGTGGGAATACCAATGCAAATAACAATTACTTTAGTGTTTTGATTACCAATATGGGCACTGGTGCAAATGAATTAACCTATGTTAGGGTTAATATTCCTTCTGGTTTTCAGGGGCTTATTACTAATGTTGTTGGTAGTTGGACAAACGTTGGGTATATAACATGGGATAATTCTAAGATAGAGCTGGGTTACTCAAATGTGATGAATGATATGTTTAGAGGACTTCCTGCAGGAGTATCAGATTACATCAGGGTTTACTTTACGAATAACTTCACTTCAGTTTCTACGAATGGATGGCTTGTGCAGGCCGATAACTCTCCAGAGTTTCCGCCACTTACTAACTTATCGGCATTACCAGGGTATGATACTAATACCTATGTTGTTGAACCTTCTAAGTATATGATTGGTCCTACCAACATTATGGCGTCCTTGACTAGAGCTGTGTTTACGAATCGTGTTACTGCGGGTAAGGGATATGGTGTAAGGAGAGTTAAGATAAATATACCATATCCGTTCGTAACCAATGGTATTTTTGTAAGCAGTGCTAGAGGTGCAACTTATACTCTGGGTTCTAATTTCGTGGTGCTGAGTTATTCTACTCCTATACCTCAAGAGCAGTTTGATACTATTATACTTTCTAATGTACTCAACACTTTTGATGATTTCCATTCAACTAACGTTGTGTGGAGTGCGGAAGTTGACTATGGTGACGGAAAGTGGTTTAGTGGAAGGGGATGTGTTGTTGATCCTTCGGGAACAAATGTTGTTTATATACTTTATGATTACGCTGTTGCCGAATCTTATGTTGAGCCTGTGGTTGTGGGTGAGGATTTCTCAAACTACACCTATACCTTTGTTGTTAAAAATGTTGGAGAGGAGGGGAATGAGATAAAAGAGGTTATGATACTACCGTCAGCTTTCATAACTAATGTTAGTCTGGTAGTAAGTTCTATTCTTGGTTCTTCTGCAACGAATGCCAATATCCAGATATCAAATGGAAATATAGTGATACTTAAGTATCACTCTGCAGGAAAGTCAATACTTCCTCAGAGTAATGATACTATTACTGTGGTTGGGTGGGATAACGTTGATGATACTTCTTCAGTAGGAGGAGTTACAAACTCTGTTTGGACTGTTAGGGTCAATAACTCTCCTTCTCCGTTGTCATACACAAACTCTTTGGTCACACCAGGTAGGTCTTTGTCTAACATCATAGAGAGACCTAACTATAGAGTTGATGTATTCCTTGAGGTTCTGAATAGGATATCTGGGTTGCCTCAGGATTATTATAAAGTCTATTCTACGAGTGAGCAGAGTAACGAGATGTATTACTATGTTTTTAACTTAGGTGGTGCGGGTAATAATCTTGAAAAGTTGTACATAACTATTCCTTCAATTGAAAGTATTGTTGTCACTAACAATATGTATGTTAGTAGTGCTTACGGTGGAA
>JBCNVF010000032.1 GCA_039630355.1 Brevinematia bacterium | reverse complement strand
CACTTCCGAGGATTTTCTGAATATGTCCACTATGTCAACAGGAAAAGGAATTTCCAGCAAATTCTTGTAACTTTTTTCTCCCAGTATTTGGTCATAGCCAGGATTCACGGGAATTACTCTATAACCCACTTCCTTCAAGTACCTTGCGACAATATTGCTAGGTCTGTCTTCTTTAGGTGATAATCCTACTATTGCTATCACTTTCGCTTCCTCAAGAAGTTCTCTTATCTTCCTATCTTCAGAGCTAGGTACATAGACGAAAAATGATTTTTCGCTACTATCAAAGTTACAACTCATACCTTTCTCTTATGTGATCTACTATTGCCTACTTGTTAATAGTATACAAAATGACTTCAAGAAAATCAATTACCTAAAAACTCTAGAACTTTTTGGTAGGGGGGAAGAGGGTATATAATGATATTGCGGTAGGGGAGTGAAAACTTAAACAAGCAGTCTTAGTACTAATTGAGGTCTTAGGTTAGCTTGAGCGATCATTGATATAGATGCTTGGGCGAGGATTTGGTTTTTCACAAACTCACTCATTTCGTATGCCATATCTGTGTCTCTGATCCTGGATTCAGCTGCCTGTAGGTTTTCATAACCTATTAGTAAGGTTTTTGCTATCTTATCCAACCTTGATTGGTAGGCACCCAAGTCAGCCCTCTGCTTATTTAGTATTTGGAGAGCAGAGTCCACAGCTCCTATGGTGCGATTTGCTCCTTCTTGGGTTAGCAAGTTGACTTTACTCGTGCCATCTTCCTGTATAAGCCCAAGTCCCCTAGCAGTCATATCACCTATGTTGATGAGAATCCTCTGATCCATGTTAGCACCAATGTGGAAAGAAATATTTGACACATTGGGAGCAAATCTACCCGTAAGCATGTTCATTCCATTAAACTGCGCATGAGAAGCTATCCTGTTTATTTCTGCAACTAACTGTGATGCTTCAACTTGCATATACGTTCTATCCTCATCTGAGTAGATGCCGTTGCCAGCTTGAATTGAGAGTTCCCTAAGTCTTTGAAGAATTTCTGTAGTTTGGTTAAGGTAACCTTCTGTTGTCTGTATAAAGGATATAGCATCCTCAGCATTTATTTCCGCTCGCCTAAGACCTCTTATCTGGGCCCTCATCTTCTCAGAAACTGCTAATCCTGATGCATCGTCCCCAGCTTTGTTTATCTTTGTTCCTGAGGACAACTTCTCAAGGTTAGCGTCTAGAGCCCAATTGTTTACTTTGAATTGTCTGTTAGCAAAAATTGATGAGATGTTGTGATTTATGATCATAGGTATCGCACCTCCTACTTTTTTAGGGATATATTCCCTTATATCCCTTTCTCCCCTACCGCAAAAAAGACAAAGCCCAATGTTGATACTATCCGGACACTACTTTTATTTTTATTTTCTAGAGCAAACACCAAAGGGAGGGATAAACCCCTCCCTACAACATCAAGGAAGATGTGTATGTAAAACTATAGAGCAAATACTATCTCAACAAAGTTAATATTACTTGTGGTCTTAAGTTAGCTTGCGCAATCATAGAAACCGAAGCTTGAGCAAGAATCTGGTTTTTCACAAAATCGCTCATCTCATAGGCCATATCTGTATCTCTGATTCTGGATTCAGCTGCCTGTAAGTTCTCATATCCTATCAGTAACGACTTTGCTGTATACATCAACCTATTCTGATAAGCACCAAGATCTGCTCTCTGTTTATTGACTTTCTGCAAGGCAATATCAATTACACCTATAGCTCTATTTGACTTTTCTGGAGAAGAGAGACTTAATACTTCTCCGGTAGCACTATCTTTTAGTCCAAGAGCAACTGCCGTCATCGCTTCAATAGTTAGTTGAAGCCTCTGATCCATATTCGCTCCAACATGTAACCACATACTAGCAGTAGGAGTAGTAGTTTCAGTTCTTTTTGCAAATCTACCCGTGAGTAATGTAACACCATTGAATTGAGCGTGAGAAGCTATCCTGTCAACTTCCGCAACAAGTTGCGAAACTTCAACTTGAATATACAACCTATCTTCATCAGCGTAAATGCCATTTGAGGCTTGCACTGCAAGTTCTCTTAACCTCTGTAGAACTTGGGTAGTCTGATCAAGATACCCTTCAGCAGTCTGAATAAAAGAGATACCATCTTCAACATTCTTCTCAGCTCTCCACAAACCTCTTATCTGAGCCCTCATCTTTTCAGAAACTGCTAAACCAGAAGCGTCATCGCCAGCCTTGTTTATCTTAAGACCCGATGACAGCTTCTCAAGGTTGGAATCCAGATTCCAGTTATTGACCTTATACTGCCTATTGGCAAAAATTGATGAGATGTTATGGTTAATGATCATAAACCCCTCCTTGGTTTATATTTCCTCTCATCATGAGAGGATTTTATTTTCAACACTAAACCTTAGAGGGGGATAGCCGATACTTATCTTAACCTACCATACCAGCTATCCCTTAGCCTCCAAACCACGAAATTAATATCGGATAGCTGGTATCTTTTACTTTAGAAAGACTTTACTAAAACCCACTCCTTAAAGCTAAATATTGTAGAAACCTCTCCAAACAAGCTAATAAATTCCAATCTCCATTAGATAAGTAAGTAAGATTCTAAACTTTTCATCCACTCACTGTTCTGATAGTGTTTGCCTGTAACAAAACCTTCTTCATACTAAGTCTTCCAAGTGCTTAATCAAGAAACATTTACCCAGTCCCGAAAGGGACTGCGAGAAAAACGAAAAGAAACTATACCCATTGTAAATTCCAGACTTTACTGCTGAATAAACAGTGTAAGTTGCAAAAGGTTTACGAGCTTATACAAGATAGTTCCAAGCAGTTCAAGGAGTCGTGCAATGAAACACAAAACAAAACGTAAAATATTGACAGCTTTGATTTTATTCCTATTACTGCCATTTTACCCTGTGGAAGGAACAACTTTTGAAGAGTACAAAAGTTTACTAATGGAAAACAGTATTGCAGTAGGTTTTTTCAAGCCTAACTACGGTTTTTTAGATATTCTACCATTCTTTAGCAGAGTTTCTAACTTTATTGACACAAACAGGTGTATAGTAGCTAATATGAGCGAAAACGGCCTTCTTGTTACATATCTTCCCATAAACACTAACTGGAGTGCATTTATCTCCGCTGTTATAGACAAGGAAATACTCTCAGAATCTTCATTTCTTCTCAGAGCGAAAGAAGGATCTTTCTACATCAGAAAAGAAAAAGAACCCTATGTAGCAGTCGTTGAAAAAACCTACAAGGATAAGTATGAAAGTATTCGTAAAGGGCTTGAAAGCAAGTTTGAAGCAGATTTGAGATTATTTTTTGAGGAGATTTCTGCATCAGAGCTTTCCGGAATTTTCCTCAAGCCACATTACACGTTAAAAGAATCTCTAAAAGCTAACATACCACTAATTGACGAGCGCTATAACTTCTTAAAGGAGATAGATAAAGTACATATATTTCTGCCCCGTAATGAAATGAAAGCCTTTGGTAAGATATTCTTGAGTCAGACTAATAAAGTGGCAAATTTATTCTCCCCTAGAGCACTTAGGGGAGTTAACATCACGAGCAACGACATCCCTTTTTATATTAGTATCTCTGTCAATCCTCGGCTTCTTGGTGACATATTTGAAGTTTTATCTCCTGATACTGCTCAAGCTTTTCCATCTCTAAAAGGAGATCTATCCAAAGTTCTCTCAGGCTCAATATTCATAACTTTTCATTCACCTGCATATGCGGAAAAATCGGACCTAAGCATATTTATGGGAGTGAAATCTAAGAAGGACGCAGATAAATTGCTAAGAAGTATTCTAGGATTGATGGGTAAATACAAACTCATATCTATTCAAGGAAGTAAGGTATTTGAAATTGACCTCCAGAACAACAATAAAGCGTATCTGCATCTATCTGAAAAAGAGTTCGTAATATCAACGAAAAAAGAGAGAATTGAAAAGTATCTAAACTCTACTAGGGCTTCAAGCTTTTCTTCTTCCAAGTTTCCCACTCTTTGTATAGAAGGTATTCTAGAGTATATAGCGATTGTCACCGATAGAGACAAGGAATCGTTCAAGAAGTTATTCTTGATGGATGTGCCAAAAGGAATCTACATTTATTTTGATATTGACGATAACCTAAACTCTATAAGTTTTGAAGTTTCTGGTAGGTATGAATAGGTTTCTAGTTATTCTGCTATCTACAGGTGCGTTACTAATTTCAGGTTTTACCAAACCAGACGAATATATACTAGTTAAAGTTTCGGAGCAATAGTTATATCTTATTATGTCCAATACTGTGCTTAGAGAGTATCCCATTTCAACATCTAAGTATGGTATTGGCAACAAGGAAGGAAGTGGCAAAACTCCTCTAGGCAAGCATAGAATCGTCAAGAAGGTTGGGATGGGAGAACCTATTGGCACTGTGTTTAGGAACCTCAGGAAGACTGGAGAAATTGCTACCATATACTACGATTCTACTGATATAGAGAGTGATCCTGTGATCACAAGAGTCTTGGTCCTGGAAGGGTTGGAGAAAGGGGTAAATAAAGGCAGGGGTATAGATTCGCTAAGTAGGGGTATCTACATACATGGGACTCATGAAGAAGGGCTAATTGGCAAACCAGCTTCTCACGGGTGTATAAGGATGAGAAACAAAGACATTATGGAACTTTTCGAACTTGTAGATATCGGCACATTGGTTGTTATTGAAAACTGAGTTTTCCGCTAGTTAAAATATGTAAAAAAGGTGTTCCTATGTATGAGAAGTTTTACACTGACGAAGTAGCTCTCACTTTTGATGATGTGCTTATATTACCAGGTGAATCTGACGTTCTACCAAACGAGGCTGACACAACTACTTTCCTAACTAGAAACATCAAAATCTCAATACCAATAGTAAGTTCAGCGATGGATACTGTAACTGAGTCAAGAATGGCCATAGCGATGGCTCAGCTTGGAGGAATAGGAATAATCCACAGAAACTTATCCATAGAGGATCAAGTTAAAGAAGTCATCAAAGTAAAGAGATTTGAGAACATAATGATTGATGATCCCATAGTGATAAAGGATGATGAAGCTGTTGATGATGCAATAAAACTTATGGAGCATAATAATATCTCCGGGCTTATAGTAGTAGACAACTCCAGAAGGGTTGTAGGAATACTAACTAGGAGAGATATAAGAGCAAGTATCAAAGGTAACAGAGTTAGGGATATTATGACTCCTAGAGAGAAATTAATATTTGCTTACGAGGGTATTTCCTTGGAAGAGGCGAGGAGGATAATGCTTAAAAATCGTGTGGAGAAGCTTCCAATAGTAGGTGAGGATTTTAGCATAAAAGGACTCATAACGATGAAAGATATGGAGAGGATACAAAGTAATGGAACTTCTTCAAAAGACTCTAAGGGTAGGCTAAGAGTAGGTGCTGCGGTAGGAACGAGCGATATTGACAAGGAAAGAGTTTATGAGCTTGTTAAAGCAGAGGTAGATGTAATTGTGGTAGATACTGCTCATGGACACAGTAACAGAGTTAGGGAGATGGTTAAATATATAAAAAGTAGGTTTAATGTAGAGGTCATTGCTGGTAACGTTGCTACTTACGAAGGTGCGAAGTTTCTTATAGACGCAGGTGCTGATGGTATCAAGGTTGGAATAGGTCCAGGGTCAATATGCACTACTAGAGTCGTAACTGGTGTTGGAGTTCCCCAAATATTTGCCATAATGGAAGCAAAAAGATTTGCCAAAGAAGAGAAAGTTCCGGTAATAGCAGACGGTGGTATAAAGTATTCAGGAGACATTGCGAAGGCAATAGCTTCAGGTGCTGACAGTGTGATGATGGGCAACTTACTTGCAGGAACTGAGGAAAGTCCAGGAGAGATGATAATATACAAAGGAAGAAGCTATAAGACTTACAGAGGTATGGGATCACTGGGAGCTATGATAGCAGGATCTTCAAGGTATCCGCAGGGAATTCCAGGTAAATTTGTTCCAGAAGGCATTGAAGGGATGGTGCCGTTTAAAGGACCTGTAAGAGAAACCATATATCAGTTAGTAGGAGGGCTTAAAGCCTCTATGGGATATGTTGGGGCAAGAACTATAAAAGAGTTCCAGGAAAAGTCAAAATTTATAAGGATAACAAATGCAGGACTTAGAGAGAGTCATCCACACGATGTAATAATCACCAAGGAAGCTCCTAACTATAATACCTCCCCATTGGACGAACTACCCTAGAACAAGATCAAACTTACTTACTACCAAACTCTTTTCAAACAAAGCTGACTATCAGCGAAGGTATATATAATACACTACATTAGGATGTGGCTTCTTGAAATTTTTGTTCAACTCGTAAGTGTTCATATTCTTCCACTTTGTCTCTCCACCTTTATCTTGAATCAAGTAGTCCACATAGTAGGTATAGAGCTTTGACTTGCCGTATTTATGAACAAAACTAATAACCTCGAAACTTGGAACCCTACCCACTACATTTAGATACTTACCATCCTTGAGTTTTACTAAATACTCGGTAGGGTAGAAGTTGTAAGCTAGTTTCCCTTCGTTTTCTACTTTTTGAAACTCTGGGGTCCAAGTTATTGGATGTATAAACTCTATCTCTGAGAATGCTACTTCTATCAGAGATAGAAGTTCCTTCTCTACATGCCTCAGAGCCACGTTAGATGAAGTGAAAATAATCCTACCTTCAAGAATTTTTTTATTAAAAAACTCAACTCTTGCATTTATTTCAACCTGAGCCTGACTCTGGAGAGGTGGAATACAAAACAGCACAGTAACGGACAGAACTAAAGTGGTAACCAAACGCCTTAGAAACATGCGCCCCCAACGGGATTTGAACCCGTGTTTCCACCTTGAGAGGGTGATGTCCTAGGCCAGGCTAGACGATGGGGGCAAATTACTGCGGGAGGAGGACTCGAACCTCCACTAGCTGATCCAGAGTCAGCTGTCCTGCCAATTAGACGATCCCGCATTAACTATTTCTTCTTCTCCCTGACTCCCAAAAGCTTTCTGAGCTTTTTCTTGATCATCGCTGCCTTTTCCTTCCTCTCTTCACTAGGTTTCTTATACCTCAGGTGAGCCTTATACTCAGACAATACACCCTCCATCTCAACAAACTTCTTAAACTTCTTCAAAACTGCTTCAATGTTATCTCCATCCTTAACTTCAACAACCAAAGCCATACTCCCTAACCACCTCCCGATCTACTACACTACCCCGGTGGCCACATCATCTGTCTACCACCAAGGATATGAAAATGTAAATGAAAAACACTTTGACCTCCCCTATGAAGATGATTAACAACCACTCTAAATCCCTCTAAAGCTAAATTCTTAGCCTCAGCAATCTTCTGAATCGCCCTAAAAATCTTCTCTAAGACGGTATACTCTCTAACTTGCATAATATTAGGAATATGTTGCTTCGGAACAACTAACACATGCACAGGCGCCTGAGGATTTATGTCCTCAAAAGCAATCACATCTTCATCTTCGTAGACTATATTTGATTTAACTTCCCCGTTTACTATTTTACAGAAAATACAATCACCACCCATAACAGCTTGTTGTGAATATTTTAAACCAACCTCAGTAAATGCTTTCAACTTACCAATATACTTAAATCCAACAAAATCTAAACAGTTTTCAACTTATACATCTAATTGACCTACTAACATTACATTCTACAAAATACTTGTAGAAGATGAGTAAATCTAACTCAAGATCGTGGGAGATACATGATCACACAGCAGATGTAATAATAGAAGGTAAAGGGAAAACTCTGGAAAAAGCCTTTGAAGGAATTGCATTAGCTTTACAGAGCGTAATGGTAGATATAAGTAGTGTAAAACCAAGAAAGATAATAAAAGAATGCATTGAGCTAAATTCTTCATCCAGCGAAGAACAGCTCTTTGAGTTCTTAAGCAGGATAGTGTTCATAAAAGATGTAAAAAAATTCTTCTTCAGTGATGTTGAACTGTTCATTACCACCGATAATAACAAAGTGAAGCTTTGTTTCACTTTAAAAGGAGAGAGAATAGACCCTAAAAAGCATACGATATTCACAGATGTAAAGGGTGTAAGCTATAGTGAACTCAAGATCTTAAACGAAAAAGGTTATTATATTTGTAGGTGTGTCGTAGACGTTTAGAGGTTAGTATGAAGCACTACGAACTCAAAATAGGCTTAGTAGTCACAATAGGCTTGTTCCTGATAATCTTGGGTTTACACTTGACTAACTCCTTACCATTCCTATCCCAAGGATATAGAATACATATGAAGCTTTCCTACGGAGCAAATGTTCCTATGGGTGCGAGTGTCAAACTAGCAGGTGGTATCAAGATAGGAAGACTTGAATCAGTTAGAGAAAATCCTGAGGAAGGTGGAGTAATCCTAACTCTTTTCATAGAAAGTAGATATAAAATAAACAAAGACGCGATGTTTGTTATCCAAACCGCCTCTCTAGTCGGCGAAAAATACATAGATATCCTAAACTACACAGGCAACCCCCCATATCTAAAAGATGGAGATACGGTTATCGGTAAAGAAGTAGCATCAATCAACCAAGCAATATCAGATGTCTTTGATTTCATAAAAAGGTTTATAGGAAAAATAGAATCAGCTCCAGAACTACCACAAAGCATAGATAAAGTAGTGCTCTTGATCTCATACCTAGAACTTATATTGAGAGAAATAAACGAAAACAAAGAATACATAACAGTTAGCCTAAAGAATGCATCTGAATTCTCAGAACAACTCAGAGAATCTGCCCAAGAAATAAATGCGCTTCTGACTTCCTTAAATCATGTCAGTAGCAATCTAAACAAAGTTGACATAAAGAAGCTAAATGATACCATAAATAACCTCAACTATGTAGCTACAGAGCTCAGTAAGGTAATAACAAACACAAACAACATAATTGGACTACTCTCGGACGAAGAATTAGCTAAGAGCTTGAGAAGAACTGTAAAAAACCTAGAAGTGTTTTCCAAGAAAATTGCCGATAACCCATCAGCACTGATAAACATACTAGGGTGGTGAGTGTAGAAGAGTCCTAAGTGTAATCGCCCAAAAGTATTCCGAAAATTTACCTATGGAAAACCTAAAATCCTCCTTTTATGAAGAGCTAAAACCAAATGATATAAAAAGAAATTTCACCTACGACAAAGGGGAAAAACTTCCCCCTACTCCTACTGACAAACCTCTAAATCAAAACAAAATCCTTAGTTTTGGACTAGAAATACCAAAGCCAAGAATAGCAAAAACTATCTTTCTGATAATCTTCCTATCTATATGCCTTGCAAAAATACCAGCTGATACGAAAAATTTTAAATTCAAACCTATAAACAAGCGCCTGAAGTTTGTTGAAGATTTCTTTCAGATTTACAACGAATGGCTTTATCAGGACCTTGATAGTATATCAAGAAACATATATTTCCTAGAACTTGCCTGGTCATTGCCATTTGACCATCCAATAAGAGCCTTAACACCCATAAGCAACGAGACACATTGGCAAAGATACAAGCTTCTCATAAAAACCCACATTGCACTACTTCTAACAAAGAATTACTTAGACTTCGGAAAACAGTTTTACAAGGAGAATATTTATTTCTACAGCAAAGAGTATGAAAAGGAACTACTTGAGGGGTATGATATAGCAGAGAAATACTTTAAATCTGCGCTAGGATGGTTTGGAGTAGCCAAAAAGTATGCCAAGATGGTCTCAGTATACGATCCACAAATATATGCCACTACTCTACACCATATGGAGGATGAGTATAGAAAGCTTCTTAATGGGGAAATATACTACGATGTGACCGTCAAGAGACTACTTAAAAAAATAGCCCAAAATCGCGAGAAACTGAAAATGCTAAAAGACTTTGAGTGGGTTGAACCCATCCCATAGACCAACTCTATGCAAACCTTTTTCTGTTGAAATACTCAAACATGACAGGTATAATAAATAGAGTAAAGAAAGTTCCCAGCGTCAGTCCTATCAAAACAACTAGCCCCAGGGGTTGAAATAGCTCAGAACTTGCTCCTATTCCCAGCGCAAGTGGTAACACACCAATAATTGTTGTCAAGGCAGTCATAAGAACTGGTCTAAATCTTCTTTTTGCTCCTTCAACTACAGCCTCTCTAAGCCTAAACCCTCTCGCTAGAAGTTGATCCATATAGTCAACCATAACAATACCGTTGTTAACAACTATCCCTAAGAGCAGAACCAAGCCTATACCAGATATTATGTTGATCTTCATACCAAGCATAAAGAAAACGATCAACACTGCAAACGTTCCGTAGGGTATAGTAAAGAGTATTATGAAAGGAGACTTGAAAGACTTGAATAGAATTACCATCACAGTATAGACCAAAGTAAAGGCAAGAGCAAAAACCAACAACAGATCCCTAAAAGTATTCTGCAGTTCCTTGAAACTACCTCCGTAATCTATTATCACTTCCGGAGGAATATACACTTCCCTTCTTATTGCATCCGCAAGCCCCTGAACAAGCTTATCCTGAGCCACTCCAAACCCAACAATATTCAACGATACCTGTCTGTTATTATTCTCCCTCACTATAACTCTAGGAGATGTCGTATTTGAGACTTCTATCAGATCAACCAGTGGAACTATACCAGTTGCAGTAGGAACATACTTAAGAAGAACATCCTCTAGATGTTTCCTTTCTTCCTCTTTAAGCTGAACAACAACATCATACTGCTTTCCATCTTTTCTGAAAAAGGATACTGTTGAGGGATAAAAACTCGTTTTTATGATGTTACCCAGTATCGCACTTGATATTCCGTAAAAACCTAATTTTGTCCTATCAAACAGTAGAGCATACTCTTGAAGTTGCTCATCAAAAGTTGTGTTTATCTCTTGAACACCATTTACCTTACTCCCAACCTCCTGAATTCTTTTAGCCAGCTGTTCAAGTTTATCTATATCATCACCGAAAAGCTTTATGTCAACATTAGCTCCACCCCCTCCAGGAAGTCTAATACTTCCAGAGGTGATCACGTTGTATCTCCCGGGTATATAACTCAAAAACTTTCTTAACCTAACTGCAAATTCCTCAGAGGTCATTTTCCTTTTTTCTTTCTCCTTAAGCTTTATCACAACATTTATCCTGTTATCACCACCTCTTCCAACAAACCTAGCAATCCCACCACTTCCTATTGTGTAATAAAAGTATTTCACATTCTCATCTCTAAGAAGAAACTCCTCTATCCTTTTCCCATACTTAGCGGTAACTTCTTTATGTGTCCCCGGAGGTAAAGTAACCCTAAGATCTATGTCACCACTATCTATTACAGGCAACAACTCTTTACCAACAAAAAGAAAAGACAAAACCCCTAAAATCACAAACACTATAGTAAATACTAACACTGTCTTTTTCAAATCAAGCACTCCAGTAAGTAACCTCTCATAGACTCCGTCTCTTACCCTCTCCACCCAATTTGAAAACAAAACAAGAAAGTGGCTTGACTGAATACCTTTGTCCCACTTTTCAATCAAACCCCAGTGTCTTGAGGCAAGAGGTGGGACAATAAATAATGCAACAAAAAGAGATGAAAAGATTGATATACTTATAGTCAGAGATAGATCTCTAAAAATCTGTGAAGCTAACCCCTGCGAGAAAATAACTGGAGCAAATACTACCACAGTAGTCAAGGTAGAAGCAAGAATTGCCAGTCCTACCTCTTTCGTCCCTTCAAACGCAGAATCAAACAAACTCTTACCCTGCCTAAGCCGTAAGTATATACTCTCTAGAACCACTATTGAGTTATCCACCATCATTCCAACTCCTAAAGCAAGACCTGCTAGCGAGACAACATTTAGAGAAATGTCTAGAAAATACATAAAAACAAATGAGAGAATAAGAGAGAATGGAATTGCAATACCAATAAGAATGGTCTCTTTAAGCTTAGCAAGGAAAAGAAGAACAACCAATACCGCAAGTATAGCACCGTTTAGAGCATTATTTCTGACATTGTTTAGAGACTCAACGATAAAAGAACCTTGGTCACTTATTACGATAAACTCTAAGTTTGGATACAGAGTTCTAAGCTCTTCTATTTTCCTCTTAACTCCTTCCGAAACAAACACAGTGCTACTTCCTGACTTTTTGCTAACGGAAAGAATTACCCCATTCCTGCCGTTTACCTTGACTATTGGAGCATTCTCTCTATCCTCACTAAACGAAACATCCGCAATATCCTCAACCTTAACTGCATATCTACCTCTTACTCCAACAATCACCTTCTCTATATCCATAGTATCTCTAAACTCACTACTAAACCTCAGATTTACCTTCCTATATCCATCCATTACATACCCAGCAGGATAACTCTGATTTTCACTTGCTAATGATCTCACCACATCCGAAGGAGAGATAGCAAAAGAGTTCATTCTCTTAGGATCAAGCTCTACAAAAACCTTTTTGCTATATCCTCCTTCCACCGATACATTTGCAACACCATCAACTTGGTATATCTTCCTCGCAATGTTGTTATCTGCAAGCTCTCTAAGCGCCGAAAGATCCTCAAGTCCAGTTATCGCTATATTCATTATTGGTAAATTACTAGGATCAAACTTAAGAATTTGAGGTCTTCCCACCTCTTCAGGTAATATCCCTGAAACCAGATCCAACTTCTCCCTGATATCATTTGCAACAAGATCAATATTGACTCCATAATTAAACTCAACTAGAAAAAAAACAGATTCCTCAAAACACCTAGTAACTACATTCTTAACCCCACTTATAGTCAAAAACTGTCCCTCAACAATTCTAGCAACATTCTTCTCAACATCTTCCGGAGACGCCCCCCTATACTCAATCCTAACAGCAACCACCGGCACCTCTATATCAGGAAACAGATCCACCGGCAACCTAACTAAAGCCACACCCCCCAAAACTATAACCGCAACAAATATAACTATCACCGCAGGTATGTTGTTCAAAAGAGCCCTGAGAAGCCCCCACATACTACCTCCACCTGACTGAATGGTCAGTTTATAAATTTAAACAAATCCCTAAGTAGCCGTCAAGAGAGAAATTTCCAAAGTTTAGTTAAAAACCCTGTAAAGAAATATAAACCTTGACTTTAGTATCAAAAGGAGCAAATTTTGATCTTCAAAAGAACTGAAAAATCACCAAGTATTATCACTCAACTTCCTTGTTGAGATGCATCAAAGCTATGATAGCAACATATGGAGACAATTAAACTCCATCAACCTTAAAAAAACCTATCATAACTCTACTAACTTTAGAAAATAGACCACCAACTAGGATGTCTTCTTTCTTACCACTATTCCTTCAACATCCCATCTCGGGTGAGTCCAAGAAAACCACTGTGTCGGATCCTCCCTTATCCAACTTTCAAAAACCTCGTTAATATACCTCATAATCTTCCTTACACTCTCATCGTTGTATGGTAGATTGAAAACTAAAGGTTTATAGAACTTAAGTTTATATCTTCCATCATTCATAAAAATACTCCTTGCCATCACGATTGGCGATCCCAGCTTCAGATGCAATACAGCAGGACCTCTAGCAGTCGGAGCTTCTTTATCAAAAAACTCAACATATATCGGGTCAAAGTAGTAAGCTTGGTCTACTACCATTCCAACTATTCCTCCACTCTTTAGAAACGAAATTATCTTCTTCACCTCTTCAGGCTGATTATAGATAGTTTTCATATTTGCTTTCCTACGCATAGTCACAATCAACCGTTCAGTTAGTGGATTTACCTGTTTATTCATGACAACCGCAAGTTTTACCAACCCTAGGCAAGCAGGCACACCTGCTAAAAACTCCCAGTTTCCAAAATGACCTGTTACTACTATTACACCTCTACCGTACTCTAAAGCTTCCCTAACATTTTCAAAATCCTCAAACTCAACAAACTCATTAAAGTTATTCCCATTTATAGAATTCAGGAAAAAAGCATCAGTTACAAAAATACCAATATTCTCAAACGACTTCTCAAGTATCCTCACAACCTTTTCGTCCACCTCCCCATAAACCACCTTTGCATTCCTAAAAGCAGACTCTCTTAAATTAGGAAC
>JBCNVF010000031.1 GCA_039630355.1 Brevinematia bacterium | reverse complement strand
CTCGCCTTACTTAAAGCTGTCTGTATACTCCTAACTGGTGTACTCTTCGTTATACCATCATTACTATCATCACCATTAGTTGATACATAAATCCTCATAAAACTACCACCAGTCCCCTTAGAACCAATACTCCTATCTACCGAGAGTATATCCTCATACTCCCCAGGTAGAAAAAATAAGTAACAACTACCAAGTGGTAAAAGTAACATAAGAAATGCTACTATCAAAAATTTCAAACCTCCTCCAAACCTCATAACTCACCCCAAAACCTCAACTTTCATTCCATCCTCCACTATCACTTCTAACAGAATAATACTCCCTCCTTAGCAAAGTTTCAAGTCCCATCAAAAATTGAAATTCAACTATCTCTTTCATACATCACTATTACACTCTGATACATCCATAACAAGAAAATCGGATGAAAAATTCCCGATAACCCCCTAAGTTTCTTGAAAAACCAAATTTCGTTCTCTCTCAAGACCCATCAATGTTCTTTCATAAACACCATAAGCTTGAGGTAAAACTACATTGCGAAAATTGGGCTCTATTGAACAAAAGTCCAGACATTGAAAGCAAAAACACTCATCATTAACATATGTTCTGTGAAAATACTGATTCTCTATTTCAGTGGTGCAGGAAGTACCAAATACTTTTGTGACATAATAAGCGAAGAAATAAAATCCTTTGCAGAAATCTCTAAACTTCCCGTTGAAGAAGCAATGTCAAAAGAATTACCAGATCACAACGTTCTTCTAGCCATGTTTCCTGTCTACGCTCTTGACGCTCCTAAGATATTCAAAGACTACATATCCTCACTTCCAAAGGTTGACGGTAAAGGAGTATATCTAATCTGCACTCATGGAGGAGGTCCTGGGAATGCTCTAAGAAAGATACATAAGATCCTTGCTTTAAAAGGCTACAAACTTCTCGGTTTCTCCGAACTTTTCACAATAGACTCACTTATAGTCTTCTTTGTGAAAGAAGATTCCTCTCTCCTTAAAATTCTTGAGAAAAAACGCCTTAAGAGCATAGAAAAAGCGAAAAAATTTGCAAAGAAAATTGAAGCTGAACTAATAGAATACCAAAAGGATCCAAACAGATCTGCTGGTAAAATTAGGCTACCTTTCAGGCTATACGATATCGTCATTTACCCTATGATACAATTTCTGTATAACCTAGGTAAAAAGCACCTTTGGAAGTATTTCTGGGTTGACGAAAATTGCACTAGTTGCGCGAAATGTGTAAACATCTGTCCCCTAAAGAATATTTACTTCTCCGAGTCAAAAGTGAAATTCGGGGGGAATTGTATATTCTGTCTCAGATGCTTGCACAATTGCCCAACGAAATCCATTCAAGTAGGTAAACTAACACTTGGCAAATATAGACTAAATTACTACAAATAAGCAAAAGGTATTTAGAAACTTATACTCTCCATTATTATTCCAAGATCCTTGTCACCTCTTCCAGATAAATTAACAATCACTATTTCGTCTTTCTTCATCCTACCTGCTTCACCTATAGCATAATATACAGCATGCGCCGACTCTAGAGCAGGAATAATTCCCTCATACCTAGAAAGAATCCTTACTCCCTCAAGAGCTTCACCATCCCTTACATAAGTATACCTAGCTCTACCTATAGATTTTAGGTATGAGTGTTCTGGCCCAACCCCAGGGTAATCAAGCCCAGCAGAGATAGAATGTGTTTCCACAACCTGTCCGTTTTCATCATAAAGAAGATAAGACTTCGCACCATGCAATACTCCAACTTTACCAAAAGAAAGAGTAGAGGCATGTTCTCCAAGCCTATCTCCCCTGCCTCCACCCTCAACACCTATAAGCTCCACCTCCCTATACTTAATAAACGGATAGAATATGCCAATAGCATTACTTCCACCCCCCACACACGCTATCACCTTACTTGGTAACCTCCCCTCTACCTCCAGTATCTGCTTGAGAGTCTCCTTTCCAATAACAGACTGAAAATCTCTCACCATAGTCGGGTATGGGTGAGGACCAACAACAGAACCTATCACATACAGAGTATCTTTCACATTCTCTGTCCAATCTCTTAAAGCTTCATTTATCGCATCTTTAAGAGTCTGACTACCCTTCTCAACAGGCACAACCTTTGCTCCTAAAAGCTTCATACGAAAAACATTCGGTTTCTGCCTCTCAACATCCACTCTACCCATATATATTACACACTCCATCCCAAGCAAAGCACAAGCAGTAGCAGTAGCAACACCGTGCTGTCCAGCTCCAGTTTCCGCTATTATCCTCCTCTTACCCATCTTTCTAGCAAGAAGTACCTGCCCTAAGGCATTGTTTATCTTATGAGCTCCCGTATGAAGCAAATCCTCCCTCTTAAGGTAAATTTTCGCACCACCAGCATACTGGGTAAGATTCTTTGCAAAGTATAAAGGCGTAGGCCTCCCAGCATAATTCTTAAGAAGATAGTCAAGCTCCTCCCTAAATTCCCTACTTCTACCTATCCTATAGTAAGCTTCCTCAAGCTCCTGCACAACAGGATAGAGAACTTCTGGTATATACCTCCCACCAAACTCTCCAAACCATCCCTTCTCCATAGAACCAAATTTTAGATATAAACACCTTCCCCTTTCCACGAAACTATAATTAATTATCAATAATAAAGTCCAAAATTTATAGTAAGCTCCAAGAAACTCGGTATGAAGTGAAACCTTGCAACAAAGAAGCACTACTTAGAAACAATAAGTCTAAAATTCACAATCAAGCTTAGCTCCTTCTTTTCTTGCAGTCTCTGCCTGAACTGAGTGAATATTCTCAACAAGCACCTAAGAAGCTTGGTATTAAAGTGAAATAAAACCATTACTCTGCTTCAGCAAAAATAACCCAGTCGATATTACTTCTATCAAACAAAGAGACTAACCAACCATAAACTATATAAAAACTTACAAGAAACGGAACATATAAAGTTGAATACACCACGAATTCAAAGACCTTAAACCTAAACTTAAGTATTTTAGAAAATACAAAAAAGAGCAGAGTATTAAGAAAAACGCTCACCAGCAGTGACACCACTCCCTTCAGAGCTAACAAAATGTAAGTCACCAAATGTCCTACCAAAGACACACTAAAAGCCGGGGATAAATATTGTCCTACCAACACTACCAAACTCAGAAGCACAGAAAGCATCTCACTGTTTGGTATAAAAACAGAAGTTATAACCGAAACCAATAGAGGAATACCAAAGATAGCCCCTACTATGAACAGGATAGGAAAACTCCTAAAGTATAGATAAATTTTCTTGAAAACTTCTATCCACCATAACCTCATTCCTATTGACCAACGCTTTCTCTGGTTTATCCACTCCCCCAGAGTCTGCGGAACTTCTGTTTTCACCTTCAAGTCAGTAAGATATAAAAACTTACTATTAGTTCCAAAAGTCTTCAAGATCAACCCCCAATCTTCATTTATCACCTTAGGAAACTTACCAAGTTCCAAAAAAGTCTTCTTCCTTATAGCAAATGCAGAACCACACAAGAACAAGTTCTTTCCAAACACCTTTGAAGATATCAAGCTCGCTATCGCTCCACCTAGATAGTCATAGGACACTATTTTTGAGAAAAAGTTCGTATACCTACCCTCTTTAGACATTTCTACTATGTCACCTTTTCCTAAGCTCTCCGAAAGTTTTTTAAGAAAGTCTTTGTCAGAAGGTAACTCAACATCATTATCTAGAAACAGTATTTCTTCCCCCTCACAAAGATCAACTGCTCTGTTAAGAGACTCAACCTTACCTAGTCTAGCATAGTTGTATATTACCTTAATCTCCTCCAAACCTACAAATCGCTCCAAAACTTTATTAATTTCCTCAGTAGGTGTGCCATCAACAACTACTAAAACTTCTTTCTCTTCCCAATCATAGGACAAAACTTTCTCAACTATATCGCCTAATAACCTTGGTTCTCTATAAACAGGAATTATCACTGAAATCTTCATATCCATTCTTCTCAATCTTGGAAACTAATTTTATCCATTCCTAAAATTTACTTTCAAAATAATTCTTAAGCTACTCAATGAAGCTTAAATTCACAATTAGGTTTCCTTCTTTTTTCTCTCGCAGTCCCTGTCGGGACTGGGTAAATATTTCTCCTAGCAACTAAAAGGCTTGGTTGAAGCAAAGTCTTGCAACTAGCAAATATTATCCATAAACAAAAGAGTAAGTAAACGAAAAGTTTAGAATACTGCTTACTCATCCAATTGAATCAGCTCCTAGTCCTTGTCAAAACAAAATTCTTGTAAATGAAATAGTTTTCTAGCACTATCTTAGTATACTCTCTAGTCTCATGAAATCTAATTCCTTCAACAAAGATACTTTCATCTTCAACTTTCAGTGAATCATACCATTTCCTTACAGCTGTTATTCCTCCATTGTAGGAGGAAATAACAAGAATATCCCTAAACCCTTCTGAATATTTGCCAAACACCTGATAGAGCTCATAAATATGAGCAATACCAAGCTCAAGGTTATTGTCAATTGCGTACACATCTATAGGAGAAAGTGGAGCTTCCATCTTTAGAAACCTTCTAGCAACAGCTTCAGCAGTTGGAAGTATAAGTTGCATAAGCCCCATAGCATTAGCAGTTGATAGAACATGCGGAGAAAATCTACTCTCCTGCCTCATAATTGCATAAACGAAACTTTTATCAACACCATATTTAGACGATAACTCACCAACTTTGTCGTAAAAAGGTGTAGGATACAACTCCCTAATAAATGCTAATGCAACCACAGCTTTACGGTTATAGACATTATCCCTATAAAATCCCATTCTCTCATAAGCACGACAAATATAGTCAATCAAACCATACCTTTCAAATAGACTAAGATATTTCAAATCAGGTTTAGGGAAAAACTTTCTAACTTCTAACTGCGCATCTAGAATAAGACCCTTCTCAAAAAGAACAGAAACATAGTTTGGAAGTTGCACTCTTTTATTTCCAGAACTTATGTGATTTGTTGTAGCTTCAACATCATCAGTATTCGTCTCAGTTACAAGTTTAGATACCAATTCTTTCCTAAACCGCTCCACTTCCCTCCAGACATCAACATCTGGACTCAGTTTTACACCAAAATGGTTTGCAAAAACCTTCATTCCCACAAGCGAATTCAAATCCCCAATGTTAGTATTTGAAGTATATCTTTTATAAATCTCCTGATATTCCTCAGAAAGCTTAGAAAGTATAGTCTCTAGAAAACTGTTGGTTACCTTCTTGGAATAGTTCAGAATAGCAAGATATTCATAGGTAAACGGATACTTCGTTATTATCTCTCTTGCAATCCTTAGTTTTTCATCATTTTCCTCAGTCAACAGAAAAGTAAGCAATAGAAACTCCTTCTCCCAAGCAGAATTCTTCGTTCTTCTCAGCATAAACTTACAAAACTCCTTCACAATATCTTTGTTGCCTTCATGTAGGTTATAAGATATAAACGCAGAAGAGAAAAACTTAGTTGTATAGCTTAGATCAACTTTTGAGAAATAATTCATTACGAACTTAAGATGAGTTTCTCTTGAAAGTAACTTATAATTTCTAAGAACATACTCCAGAAACTTCACACCTCCAACTTCTAGATATTTCCTAGCACCGTTATCAAAATCTCTTGAATTTCTACTGTGCACCCTCAAGCTCAAGACTAGAACATCATCAAAAGAAATACCATAGTGCGCAAAATCTTTCCTATTTTCCTTAAAACTACTTAAAACTCCTGCTACAACTTTACCTGCATCAACATATTGTCCTTTCTCAAGTAATAAAAGTGATCTGTAATACTTACTAACAGAAGGTGGCAGTGAGAGAGTAAGCATAAGATCACTACCTTCTACTGTAAATCCACCTTTCAACAAACTCCTAGCAACTAAAACAGCAGAAGACTGTGCTTTATATTTCTTCCCAACAAGACTCTTAACCAGAGATTTTAAATTCAGTCTCTTTACCACATGCTGAAGTAACCTAGATACTACTACCGCAAAATCATCACTAAGTGAATGTAAAATCTCCGTTATCTTGTCCACATCCTCCTGCTTTAGAAACCTAGCAATATCAGCTTGAGGAACATATTCGTTGCCCATGAAAATACTGTTTCTAAACCTATAATACTCCACCAAATCCGAGTAATACTTCAAGTATTCGTTTGAGATACAAGAAAGAATAATTGATGTTGAATTACTAAAGTTTCTAAGCTCTGACAGACCAAAACCTACTAGAAGTAGAATATTATTTGATAAAAAAGAATCACTTATTGAGAGATTAGAGAAACCTATAAGCTCGTAGAAATTAGAAGTCTTGTATAGCGAATTTGCAAACACAAAGTAGAATTTATCATCAAGCTTTTGAAGCAAACTCTTGTCTTTGGCTAAATAGTAGTTTGATACTACACTTCTAAAATCCATCTTGTTGTAATAACTAAGAACCCTCTGAAAATCAAAAACATCCATACTAGCTGTACCACTACTCTCTAAGGAAACTCTAGCACCCATCCCAGACAGTAGCAAGCAAAGTAATGAAAAGAATAAAACTCGGACAAAGCGTAAACCCAGCAACTGCAATAACTTTCTCATCTTCTTAATTCTAGATAAACCCCGCTTTTTCCTTTGAAAAACTCTCAACCTAAAAACCAAATCTCTGTAAACGAAAAACATATTTTCAATTTTCATGTAATTTTAACATAACAACTGGCTTAGTAACAATTACTAAACTTTCGGAATCAATAAAGTCTAGAATTTGCAATTAGGCATAATCTCTCCCTATTCCTTCCACAGCTCCCATCAGAACTGAGTAAAAACTCTTTTGATATCTAAAGTGAAGATCCATGACCAACAAACACTATTAGAACTAGAAGGATGGGTAAGCAAAAAATCTAGAATTCTACTTACCCACCAAACGGAAATTGGATTTATTGGCTTCAGATGCAGAATATTGAAAGTGCTCACCTAGCTTCGGTATGATTTCTTCTATGAAATACTTCAGAAAGATCTTTCCAGTAGTCAAACTTTTACTTTTTGTTAGTGCAGTAGGTTTTGCTCAGATTGAAAACTTATTGCCGACTGAACCTTCCCTTTTTATCAAATTCTCAAGCTTTTCCCAGTTTCAAAACTACGTCTCCAACTTAGTGAAGATAATGTTTCCCAAATCCTATGACCAAACAATGAACAGCTTAAGATCCTTCTTTGAAGAGAATCTCCGCCTAGATATTCTAGAAAACAGTAACCTTCAAGAGTTTGGCCTTTCTACAAACAGAGAGTTTGGATTTGGCTTTAACGCTAAAGGTCAACCCTTCATCATTCTCCCCGTTGTTACAACCAATTTTGATGAGAGAATAACACTTTTACAAAATACTCTCTACAAACTCAACTTCTCCAGCTTCACATTTGCTAAAGACTACATAATAGCCACAGGAAAGGAATTTGAAAGTTCTAAACTTACCTCATCCATAAAAACTCAGTATAATCTTTACATAAACAACTCCTTTCTAGACTCGCTCGTTCCCTTCAAAATTCCAATAAAGTTCTCCTCCTTCCAATTCCTCGCAAAAGTTAATGACATAAGTTCAAATAAAATCTCCTTATCTCTATTCCAGCACCCTGTTGTGATAAACAAAGTAAAACACTCCTCCAAACTAGAAAATATTCCCTACACCTTCCAAAAAGACAATGTCTCACTAATAGTTGACCTAAAATTCTCTCCTCAAGATCTCATAACAAACATTGTAAGTATAGAAAATACCGTTGATCTAGGAATATACAAGATTTTGACGAATTTTGAAAAAGAATTTGAGATAGATCTGACACAGATTATCACCAACTTAGTTGGTCCCTCAACCTTCTTCATCTATGGATATAACAACCCTCTAAACAATAAGATCATGTTTGTTTCTCCAGTAATTGAACAGAACAGTTTCATAAGAGTGATAGATAAGATGACGAGAGAAATTGCTAAAAAAAGAGATGTATTCAAGTTTACTGTCTTTGACAAGTCCTTTTATAGGTTACCCATCAAGGAAAACTACAGTATATACTTCGGAACTATATTCAACAGATTTATAGTATCATCCGACAGAGATACTATGATCGGGTTCATCAGAAATCTAGCGAATAATATCAAGGAAATGGAAGGAGAAGAAAACAGTGGTTCCCTAATGGTATTAATCAGATCACAACCTACCCTCAACAATACAGTTAAGATTTCAATCTCAGAAACACATCCCTTTATAAGGAACATTCTTCCCCTCATAGTCCAAAGTGACAAGATAAGGATAATATCAACCATTACCAACGACGGCATCAGTAGTCTGGTTGAGATAAACTATTAGTAATTGATAGAACAAGCATAACTTATTAACAATTCACCTATGGCACTAATAGATAAGCTTTTCTCACCAAATAGGGTTTTCATAGTTGCAGAAATTGGAATAAACCACAATGGCAATCCTGACAAACTGATCAAACTGATAGAGAGTGCAAAACTTAGTGGAGCAGATGCTGTAAAGTTTCAAATATTTTCCAAGGATCTGTTCTACATTCCTGAAAATTATCTACCTAAAGATATTTCAACCAAACTTCCTCTAGATATCTTTAGAAAATCATTCATACCTTACGATAAATACAGAGAAGCTTTCAACTACTCAGAAGAACTAGGAATACTACCCTTCGCAACACCTCTTGATCTGGAAAGTTTTGAATTTTTAGAGCAGTTAAATGTCCAGATGTATAAAGTAGCAAGCTCCGATATAAATTACGTTCCCCTTCTCAGAAGAATAGCAGAAACTGGCAAAGTTGTCATCATCTCCTCAGGATTCAGTAAGATAAACGAGATCAAAAAATACATAAGATTGCTTAAAAACAATCCTCTGGTTGTTATGTTCTGTGTTTCAAGGTATCCTTCACTACCTGAAGATATCTCACTCAGAGAGTTTGAGCTTTTTAGAAAGGAATTTGAAGTTACTTCCAGAAAAAGATTTGCTGGATTTTCAGATCACACCAAAACCTTATCCATCCCTTTGGCTATGGCTAGCCTCGGAGCTAAAGTTATAGAAAAACACCTCACACTTGACGAAAATGACGATTCCTATGACAATGCGGTTTCAATCTCACCCGAGAAGTTTAAAATGATGGTTGAAATGCTAAGAGAAGTGGAAAAGTCCCTGTCTCAACGAAGGAGAAACTTACCACCAAAATTCGTAAAAACTATGTCAATGAGAAGCTTTGTAGTAAGAGGAGGAATTGCCAAAGGAGAGAGTATAACCGAAGAAAACATAGAAGCCCTAAGACCTTCTACCTTTGTAAAATCTTCCTTAGAAAACTGGAGAAAGATATTGAACAAAAAGTCAAAGAAGAACTTTCTAGACAAAGAACCACTACTATTCCGCTTTCTTAGCAAGTAAATCTTTGCAATAAAGTCTAATCTTTACTTTTCTTGCAATTTTTAAGGAACTAAGTAAACATTACCTCTTAGTAGATCTGGTATAAGGTAAAGCTTTGTGATTAAACGAGTGCTATCTAGAACTAAAGGGGTAGGTAAAAAGCCTAGAATCTTGTCTAGTTACCAACCGAAATTGGAATTTATTGAAGAGTGTATCAGATTTGCGATCTGAGAGTGAATACGTATAAAATAATTTGCAAAATGTCCCATGACCGAGGGGGCAAAAAAGTTCTCGGTTTGAGGTTTTTCCTAAAAGCCTCAGAAAAACCCTATGAACGTATCTCAAATAAGAGAAGAGCTACTAAAGTCCAAATCTAGCCAGAAAAGAACTTACGAGATTGGACTTATAATAGAACCAAATGAACAAATCGTGCCCCATACTATGGAGAAGGTTAAGGAAATAATATCACAATATGGTGGTAAAGTGATAAGTGAATCGGAATTAGGTAAAAGACCCCTAGCCTACCCAATAAGAAAGAACAGGAAAAAGTATTTGGAAGGGATATACAAATTCGTGGTTTTTGAAGGGACTAATTCAACTGTTGAGAACCTTGATAGATTAGTAAAGATAAACGAAAACATTATCAGGCACATAATACTAAAGGTAAAACCTCAGAAGGGTAAATAATATGCCAAGAAGTTTCAATAAAGTAATAATTGTAGGTAATCTAGTAAGAGACCCCGAAGTTATCACAACCGCACAAGGTAAGATTGCGGTAAGGGTAAGAATAGCAGTAGATGATTCTTACAAGGACATAAGGAAAACTTACTTTTTTGATGCAACGTGTTGGGAAAGAATAGGAGAGATTGTAGGAAAATTTACCAGAAGAGGAGACAGGATACTCATTGAGGGAAGGTTAGTCCAGTCTAGGTGGGAAAGTAGAGATCAGAATGGTAATAAGGTTCTAAGAGATAGCGTAAGAATAATCGCAGAAAACGTTCTTCTTCTATCACCTAAGTTGAAAGAAGGTGTACCTTCAGCTTCAGAGAGCCCAGGGGAAACACCCGTAAGTGAACTAGAAAAAAAGGAAGAAGACTATAAGGAGTATTTGGAAAGTGTGGGAATTGAGAACGAAGGAGAAGCATTTGAGGATGCAGAAATTCCTGATGAGTCTGAGGAATTCCCGGATGAAATTGATGAAAATCCAGATTACTCTGATCTTGATGATTCGGAAAACATAAAAGGCATAGATACAAAAAAAGACTTTGAGCTTTAAAGGAGGTTAATTATGGGAGAAGCCGAAACTTCACCTAACATAACAGAAAAAACTCAGAATCAGGAAGAGGATAAAATACAAGAGACTTCTCAAGAGGCTCCTCAAGAACCACAGAAAGGAGTTGCAATTAAAAAGAAAAGAAGGACCTGTCCTGAGAAACTCTTGAATGTAACCTATAAAGACGTTGAAATATTGTCACAGTTTCTCACAATGACTGGCAAAATAAGATCGCCAAAGATAACAAGAATATGCAAGAAAGTGCAGAAGAAGATAACCAGAGAAATAAAGATCGCAAGAATAATGGCTTTGTTACCATTCACTGACAGATAGCCTTAAACCAAAAGGAGAGGTGTCCGAGCGGTCTAAGGAGCGGCACTGGAAATGCCGTGTAGGGGTAATCCCCCTACCGAGGGTTCAAATCCCTCCCTCTCCGAAATAACACTACTCCACTACCTCCACTTTTTCACCTAAGTAGCCCAAAAGATGCAACAAAGCAAAATAATAACCGTTTTCCCCAAATCCACTTATCACCCCTATCGCTATATCAGAAAGATAGGAATGATGCCTAAAAGCTTCCCTCGCAAATATATTTGATATATGCACTTCAACGAAAGGTATCTTCACTGAGAGTATAGCATCTCTTATAGCTATTGAAGTATGAGTATACGCACCAGCATTTATGATCATTCCCCTGGCTCTAAGTCCCTCAGTCTGAATAAAGCTAACAATCTCCCCCTCAGAATTAGATTGAAAGTCAAGAATCTCATACCCATACTTCACTCCTATTTCCCTACACCTCCCAACTATATCTCCAAGAGTTACATTACCATACTTATCTGGTTCTCTAATCCCGAGCATATTTAAGTTAGGCCCATTGACCAAAAGTATCCTCTTCTGCAACATACTACACCAACACAAAACAAAAAACCTAATTTTAGTAGCCAACCCTGAATAACTTTCTTCTTACCAAAAGCAATACACTGAACAGCCATCACTGCCTCTTCAAAGATTTAGTTGAATTAGTAACATAATTACCCAAAACTTCTTCACTCATCACTATAACTTTGTTGAACGACACCTCATATCTAGACGGCTCAGATCCTAAAAGTCTCTCAAACGTTGTCAACTTCTCAATCTCGCATATAAGTCTGCCCTGAATGTCAGTCAAAACCGATAGCTTTTTCTCAAGTTCCCTCTCTTCTTCACAAAGAAATTTGTAATACTGTCTTTGTACCACAGAAAGCATCATAACTCCAAAAAGGATTAGCAAAATCAGCCCTATACACACATATCTACCCATATTCTACACCTTCTCATATACTCTCAGCTTTGCCGATCTAGAGGCATAGTTTTGCCTTATCTCTTCTTTGGTAGGAATTATCGGTTTATCATTCACCATTCTAAACTCTCCCATTCTGACCATCTCTCGCATTCTCAGTTTAACTATTCTATCCTCGCCAGAGTGGAAAGTTATAAAGCAAACTCTCCCGCCAGAGCTAACGAAATCCTTAACCTTTGATATAAAGGTTTCCAACACTTCGTATTCTCTGTTAACAAAGATTCTTATAGCCATGAAAGTTTTTGTAGCTGGATGAATACGAGACTTGTAGTATTTTCCAACAGCTTTACTTATGACTTCAGCCAGTTCCTTAGGAGTTTCTATTCTCTTTTTTTTCCTATACTCAACAATTGCGTTAGCAATTCTACCTGCAAGAGGTTCCTCACCATACTTAAATATTACTTCAGCAAGCTTTTTTCTTGAAAACCCATTGACAACACGATAAGCTGTATACTCAACTCTATCTGCTCTAGCGTAAGTCATAGTGAGAGGATACTCAGAGTCAAAACTAAATCCCTTACTCTTCTCAACATAATGATACATTGAAACTCCTAGGTCAAGCAAAATGCCATCAAACTTTTCTATCCCACTGTCAACAGAAATTTTGTCAATATTCTCAAATCCTTCGTTGACGAAGTAGACGTTTTTAAACTCACTTAGCCTAACTTTAGCCTTCTCAAGAACATCACTATCCTTATCAACACATATAAGTACCCCTCTATTACTAAGAATTTTCGCAATCTCGTAAGAATGTCCCCCCTCACCACAAGTGCAGTCAATATAACTCCCCTTTGGATTCATAATAAGATTTTTCAAAACTTCCTTTACTAGAACAGGTCTATGATAGAATTCCATCTTCAGTAATCTTATAACTACCAAACTTTAGATCTCCACTAAAGCTCAAGCTTTCGTTACCATCTTACACTGCTTGTCTCCAAGCCTATAACTGATTACCTTATTCCCAGTAGCACTTGAAGTCTTGGTGAAAAATTTAACCCACTTTCTATACAGAAAGGAATTATAAACCTTGCTCTCTCCACTATTTCTTTTTCTGTCATACCCTGAGGCATTATATATACTCTACTTTTCGGTAAATCGTATTTCTCAACTAAACTCAGAACTTCCTCAAGTTCGTTACTGTCCGAAACCACGAACTTGAAAATGGAATTAATTTGCGCAAAGTAAGATAAATTGGAATATATCCTCTCATAAACTTTTGAACCACCCGATAGTTGGGCACTAGAAAGCTTAGGTGAAACGTTAAATTTATAGTCTCTTAGACTCTCCATCGGCAGGTATATTCCAGAAGTCTCAAACTCAACAGACTCAAGTTTTACCTCTTCAAGAAGTTCCGATATCTCCCTTTGGTAAAATAATGGCTCTCCTCCAGTAAACACAACAGTTCCCTGCGTTTTTTTTAGAAAGTTACCTATCACTCTGGATAACTTCTGTCTAGAAATCTCCTTACCTCCTTTAAATGAAACCGAATACTTTGTATCACACCAGATACAATCAAGAGGACACCCCTGAACTCTAATAAAAAGGCATACTCTACCTACACTATCTCCCTCACCTTGAATTGATACAAATACTTCCGAAACTCTCATTCTACTCTAAATACCCAATCTTTATAGTTACACCTTTAACACCTTCAATTAGGTCAAATACTACATAGGAAGGTCCCTTACCCTCCACTTGTATCTGCTTACCATTAACTTTTATAGATATACTTTCTATGTTTGAAGTTTTCAGGATTAGTTTAGATCTAACTACAAACTTCTTCTCCTCCCCATTTTTCAAATAAACTTGCTCTTCATCCATATTGTCTGCAGATACAGAAACCCATACCAAACTACGAGAAACTATCTCAAACTCCAAAGGTAAACTAGTCTCCCCCAGAAATACTACTTCCTCCTTTGACTTCTTCTCCTGAGACTTATAGAAAGACATCCTTATTTTTGGTTTACCCTCTATAAAAGACTCATACTTTATTTCTAGATCAACAATACCGTCCAAGTTAAAATCCATCATTGACTTATTTTTAAGAACAAACGAGGAGATAGTGTTGTTTATACTAAGCACTATGTCATTACCGTTATTCCTAACTTCAATAAGCTTTATATTTATTTCTCTATCACCAAGCTTATGTGAAAACTCTTCGCCTACCGAAAAACTTTTGAGAATCGTCCTTACATTAGCAGTATCAACTAGAACTTCATAGCCTCTTGAAAACAAAGCGGAAAAAACTACCCACACCAACAATACCACTATGCCTACTATACTCAATACCATAAGAACCTTTCTAACATTTACCCTGTCAAGTATAGATCTTCTTTTTCCTATAAGCATCTCCAATGGTACTTCTCTCTCCTCTATTTGTTTCTTTTCATAAAGTTTCACCGCATACTCAGGATCGCCTCCTAGAAAAGACGCATACGACCTTATGTAACCTTTTATATAAACCTCACCCGGAAACTCAGAAAAATCTTCTCTCTCTATACCTTCAATATACTTTCGTGATATATTTGTATTCCTTACCACCTCTTCTATGGATATACTCTTACTCAATCTCAGATTTCTCAAATAGTTACCAACTGTTTCCATACAAAAGACTTTCCCCACAGGAAATTATGGATGTTTGTTTTTTTTTCTTTCAAGATACTAACCCTGAAGTTTGTAGCAGAGTTTGGTAAAAATTAAAGTGAAATAACCTCCTCTTGCCTCGTAAAATAAAGGCAAAAGGAGGTATGTATGAATTGCAGAAAAACTATAAATCACTTTATCAAAAACTTTCTACTTGACCTTCCATCCAAGCTCAGGAAGAAAATATCAGAAGTTGTTCTCGCAATCACA
>JBCNVF010000030.1 GCA_039630355.1 Brevinematia bacterium | reverse complement strand
CAGGTACGGTTTTCTTTTGTTTTCTTTGCAATCCTTGTGACTGGGTGAGCATCTTTTCTAACAAGCATCTAAGAAGTTATACAGGAACTAGTTTTACAAATTTCCTTTTCCCCATCTTTATCACTATTTCACTGTCCAACTATAGTTTATAATCCAGATTCTGCACTCTTTCGTTGTTCACATACAATCCTCCTCCCTGTATCAATCTTCTTACCTCACTTTTGGAAGACATCAGTTTCAATGACACGAGCAGATCAACAATACTGTATTCTCCTTTTGAAAGCTCTATCTTTTCTATCTCTTCAGGTACCTCCTTATACTTAAACATTCTATCAAATTCTCTACTAGCCTTTTCTGCCTCACTTTCACCATAGAAAAACGAAACAATCTTTCTTCCAAGAATGGCTTTTATGTCTCGGGGATTTGCACCATCCTCAACACTTTTTTTGTAAAAATCAATCTCCTCTAGAGGTACATCTGTGAGCAACTCAAAGTATTTAAATATAAGACTGTCGGGAATAGACATAATCTTCCCAAACATATCAGATGGAGTATCGTTTATTCCTATATAGTTTCCATAGCTCTTACTCATCTTTCTTACACCGTCAGTTCCTTCAAGAAGTGGTAATGTTATAACAACTTGTGGCTCTTGACCGTATTCTACTTGTAACTCTCTACCAACAAGGAGATTAAACTTTTGATCGGTACCTCCTATCTCAACATCCGCCCTAACTATAACCGAGTCATATCCCTGCATAAGAGGATAAAGAAACTCTGTTATTGATATTGGAACTCCTCCTTTAAACCTTTTTTCAAAGTCATCCCTTTCAAGCATTCTAGCTACCGTATACTTACTAGCAAGGTTTAAAACCTCTTCAAATGTTATCTTGTCAAACCATTCGCTATTGTACACAACTTCAGTTTTAGACCTATCAAGTATCTTGAAAACCTGATCTTGGTAAGTTTTAGCATTCTCCATAACTTCACTTCGTGATAGCCTCTTTCGTGTGCTACTTCTACCAGAAGGATCACCAATCATAGCGGTAAAGTCACCAATTATGAACACTACAGTATGTCCCATTTCTTGGAAATGTCTAAGTTTTCTAAGAGGAACAGTATGTCCTAGGTGTAGATCTGGGGCAGAAGGATCTGCACCAAATTTAACCCTGAGTTTCCCTTTACTTTTTATCTTTTCCACAAGTTCCTTCTCAGATATTATCTCCACAACACCTCTTTTTATCAACGAAATATCCATAGCTTCCCCCTATCTTTAGAAAAAACCAAATAGCTTTACCTAGAAATACAGTCTCTCAGACCTAAAAGTTCTCTCCTTTCCCAGATCTGACTCAATCAAGGATAAAATTCTTGCTTTCTTCGGAAAACTTCTTACATCCCTCATAGGGCCCCATCATTAAAGCTTGAAGCTATTTCTTTAATCACCATTTCCTCAACCTTATCAACCCCCATTGACATTTCAAAAGCAATCCCAGAAGCGTTCTTATGCCCACCTCCTCCTAACTTCCTAGCCACCTTTGATACATCAATATTTCCTTTACTTCTAAGAGCCACGGAGATTATTCCTTTTTCTCTTTTTTCTTTTATCGTGAAATAAATAACAGCGTCTTTTATCCTTCCTATATCTTCCACCACAGGTTCTACCTCTCCGTCAGTAAGTCCATACTTTCGCAACAAATCATCCGTTATTATCACCCAAACCACCTTGTTTTCACAACAAGTTTTCAAGTTCTGGAATACCTCCCCCTCAAACTTTATGAAAGAAACAGTTTTATTTTGGAACATATTCATTGTGAAAAAAGAAGGCTCTATACCTGTTTCCAAAAGCTCTGCCGTAATTCTGTGAGTTGATGGTTTCACAGAATCAAACCTGAAAGAACCACCATCTCCTACTATGCTTGAATATATAAGCGATGCTAACTCCTTGGTTATCTGAATCCCAAACTCTTTAGCAATCTGATACACAAACTCACCCGTTCCAACAACTTCTGAATTCACAAGGTTGTAAGTGCCAAAAAGCTCGTTGTCATGATGGTGATCTATGTTCAAAACAAGTTTGAATTTCCTGAGAAATTCCTCAAAGTTCTTCCCTATTCTCTTAACTTCACCACTGTCCAGAACTATTACCACATAATCCGATAAACTCATTCCATTCAACTTTTCAATCCCCTCTATCTCATCCCAAAGCGGAAGAAAAGAGAAAGTTTTCTCAAATACTTCCCTTTTCTCCTCACTTACTACCAGCACACTATCTTTACCCATCTCTCTAAGTATATACAACATCCCTAGGGCAGAACCTACAGCATCATAATCAGGATTTACATGAAAAGTTATAACAAATTTTTGCTCCTTTCTTAGGATATCCACTATTTCGCCAAGCGTTGACATAACTTTAGTATCTATCATTTTCCCCATGCCTTTCTATCCCCTTTAAGATTTCATAAACCTTCATAGACCTAGAAAGATCTATGAATTCAAAATATAATTCGGGAGCGTATGCTGTTTTTAAAGTTTTTGAAAGCTTCCTTCTAACAAAACTTTTTGCTCTTATCAACGCCTTCACAGTGTTCTTAAGCTCATTCTCCGAATTAACCATTACACTTAGCTTCACAGTAGCATACCTAAGATCTTTTGACAATTCAACATCAAACACACTCACAACTCCCTTTATATTCTCATCCCTAAGGTTGTTGTGAATTATCTCGGATATCTCCTCCTGTAGAAAAGAAGACATCTTCTTCACCCTTATTTCTTTTGCCATAAGTAAAATGTTAATAATTTTAATCGCTTTTTTCAAGCGAAAATACCAGAGTTTTAATACAAAGCAATGTTTCCTAACTGATGAACTCAAGAGTAGCAAGTGGGCAAGCTTAGTTAGAGCTCTCAAAGAAACTTAGAGAAGAAAGCTTAACAGAAAAATCTCTTTAGGGAAAATCTACAACAACCAAAAAAGTTGTAAATGCAAACTATTCCATCAAAAAATTTCTGTTTGGACTCCCATATAAGCCTAGGGGAAAGATACTGAATATTGAAGATTGAAACGCTTTTATTGATAATGATTTCGTAGTTTATGCTTAAAATAGTAATCGCAACCTGGATAGCTATCTTCATAATCTCTGCAACGCTCTTACTACTGTTCTACCCAAAAAGTTTTGATGAGATGATAATTCTTATCTCATCAGTACCCTCTTTTATAGGATTACTTCAACTATCAAGATCTGGAGAGCTTTATTCCTTAATCTCAATAGTAAACTCAAAGAAAAAGCACAGAGTTTATCTGCTTCTCTCTATACCTCTACCAATAGTTATTATTCTGTCCTATCTCTTGAAAAACCCTATATCACCATTTTTATCTTGGGCAGTAATAGCATTATCAATAATCACATTTTCTTCACAGACCTTAGTTCTCTTTCTCTCGCTTACTAAACCACTAAAACTTAAAAAGAAAATACAATTTTTTTCATTAGTCTCTGTTACTCTAACTCTACTCCTACACTACATCTTAAAAGAAAACATAGGCCTACTATTCCTAGGAGTTACCTTAACTTTTTTGCTTATCTATTCTATTCTTTCAATAACCAAAGCTACGTTACCTCAGTCTAACCATGCTATAATGTCTTGTCTCACTCTTATTACCTCGTTTTCATCAACTATGACGATTGTAAACTTTCTCACCGAAATTTTCACAATTTTCACCATTATATCGCTTAACATTCTTATCTCACTGATTTTTACCTTTGGACTGAAAAATCTAAAATTAAGCTCAATTATACTGCTACTGTGGGCAACGGCCATAATCTTATCAATTATAATTTTCAAAGACAGGCTTCCTCTCTGGCTCACACAAACAAGCATAATTTCAGCCCTGATCATACTCTCAGTACTTGCTATCACTTGGTATTTCAGAAGAAAAGTCATAACATGCGAACTACTGATATCAGACATTGATAACTTTTTGAAAGAGTTTTACAAAATTGCACCAAAGAGAGTTGAAAATTTCAAAGAAGTGATACCCAAGCTGTTCAACAAAACCTCAAAACACCTTAAGATCTCAATAGTTCCGCAAAACTCTCTTCCTCCTTTCATTCTGTCTAAGATGCTAAACAAAAGGAGCATGCTAATAAACGACATTCTTGATTCCGGTAAAGAGATTGTGAATTTTTTTACAATAAATAACCTAATATGTATTTTCAGAATTTCAAACGAGGTTTCCGAAACAGACTATCTACTGATAAAGCTACCTAAGGTTATAAAAGGTTCTTACGCACGAGAATGCGATAAAACAATTATGAAGGAATACTTTCCCGTATTCCACGAACTAGAGAAAACAATAGCAAATACTCTTGTTTTACCATTGGCGAAGGATATTGAAGAGAAAAGAGAATTCCATGTTAGGGAAGTTGAATCTTTTGAAAAAGCGAAATATCTCCTCATCAAAGATAGTGAAGTGTTTCTGTATTTTGACAAAGTTATTGCTTACAAATACATTGAAGATACCGAGGCTCATAGAGGGTATTACTTTGACATCAGTATGAGTAAAGACAAGCTCATAGGTTTTTTATTTTTCGTTCCTGATAGATTGTTTCTCTCAAACTTTGCTCTACTCGCCATAAAGGGAATAATCAAGAGTTACTCCACTGAAGAGATAACACACGAGGAATTAGAAAAAATCACCAACAACTTCCTTAGAGAAAGAGAACTACCACTACAGGTTAGCATTACCTCTTTTGAAATAGTTGGAGATAGAATACTGGTTAATCCATCCAAACACACGAAGACCTACTGTCACAATGGCGAAGCGGTAAGATTAATAGACGAAAAACTAGAAATTGACAAAAGTAATATACTGATTATTTCCAATGTAGACATACCTGAGAAAACTATAGAAGAAGCAAGCAGAAGTGAAGCCAAATTTACATCAATCAAGAAAATTTTTGACAAAATAAGAACTTTGGATTCATTCGTTGCGGTATGCATTTAAGTCATATACTATAATACGTGGTTCAAGTTTTCCAAAGCATTCTTAGCTGCATACTGCTCAGCTTCCTTTTTTGAAAATCCTCTACCCTCACCAAGAACCTTGCCATTTACCAGCACTTTTACCAAAAACTCTTTTTGATGATCAGGTCCACTTTCACTGACAACTAAATAATCCGGATAAGTATCAAACGATCTTACTACGTAGTGTTGCAGAAGACTTTTGAAATCACTAGTTCCATCTCTGATTCTACTTTCAATTGCCGGCAAGAATAGTTTTAGGACAAAATCCTTGGTAGTTTCCAGTCCATTTGACAAAAACATAGCCCCTACCAAAGCTTCAAAAGTGTTTGATATTATAGTTCTTCTACCTCTGTAATCAAATTTGTCCAACGATGGGACTGTAAGAATATACTCATCTATACCGATCTTAATTCCTATATCATACATAATCTTTCTACTCACCACATCTGCCTTTACACTTGACAACATACCTTCATCAAAATTAGGGTAGTTTCTATACAAGTATTCGCTAATCACCATAGATATAAGAGCATCACCAACAAACTCTAGACGTTCATTTGACATAATTGAGGGAAGAGCATTATACTTCACATAGGAAGAGTGAACTAAACTTTGGTGTAACAGAGAAAGATCTTTGAATCTAACACCGATTTTCTGCTCAAAAGAGAGCAGAGCATCTCTTCTCTCTATAGTAAGTCCTGGAAATTCTCTGGAGGTCATATTTCATTTCTCTTTCAGACTTTCTATTTCTTCCTCTAAGTGTTTTATTTTCTTGACCAACTCGGGCAATTTAGTTTCCGCTGCAAATATTCTCTTCTGTTCCAATGCATCCCTAGCAGGAGTTCCTAAAAGAATCTTATTAGGAGGGACTTCCCTATCATCAACACCAGCTCTAGCCATTATTACAACGTTATCTCCAATCTTTGCATGATCCACTACTCCCGCTTGCCCAGCAATAATGACGTTATTGCCTATTTCAGTGCTACCAGCAACTCCAGCTTGTGAAACTATTATACAGTTTTCTCCTATTTTAACATTGTGAGCTATCTGTACTAAGTTATCTATCTTGGTTCCCTTCTTTATTATCGTTTCACCAATAAATGCCCTATCAATGCAAGTATTTGCTCCTATTTCCACATTATCCTCAATAAAAACCCTTCCTATATGTGGTAGTTTATGATATTCTCCCTTATGCAGAACATATCCAAATCCATCAGCACCTATTACAGCTCCAGCATGAATTATTACATTGTTCCCTATTATACTACCAGGATACACCACAACATTAGGTCTTAGAACAACATTATTGCCAATCCTAACACCATATCCAATGAAAACATTAGAGTAGATGATAACGTTATTTCCTATCTCAACATCATCCTGAATAACCACAAATGGCATTATAGTTACATTCTTTCCCATTTTGACATTACTACCAATAGACACCTTATCCGATATTCCCTCAAAGCCCAACTTTTCATAAGGATTGAAAAGCTGAGCTACACGAGCCATCGCAAATTTCGGATCCTCAACTTTTACTAAAGTTTTACCTTTATACTCAAATTCGTGGGGAACTACTATCGCAGATACTTCTGTCCTCAACGCCTCCTCATACTTGCGCTTATCAACAGTAAAAGTGATCTGTCCTTTTTTACCATTGGTATACTCCGCTATCCCGTAGATCTCCTCGTTATAATCCCCTTCAACTATCCCACCAACAAAACTTGCTAAACTTTTGACAGTGTATTTCATAATCTAAACCTCAGTATTTTTTCTTCGCATCCTCTTGCACCTTTATCCACTTGTTCAAATCAGACGTAATATCATTTCCTTTGGAATAGTAAATCAAATTACCCCTAGTGTCAAATATTATAGAAAAACCGTTTTTATCACCATAACTCTTTATGTATCCCATAATATCTTTATACACATATTGCTTCAAAGAATCCCTATACTTGTTCAGAGATTCTTCAACCTTCTTAGCCTCAATTAGGTAGATATCAACCTTATTAGTGTATTCTTTAAGCAAATCGTTGTATTTCTGGAACAGTTGAGGATCTACATTGGTTCCCATAGCTACAATAGAGTTTGATAATTCCACTACTTTATTTCTCAGCTCTCCTATTTCTGTCTTCATCTTTTCCAATTTCTCCATAGACGTTTTCTTGTATACACTAAACTCTTTCCCAACTTCCTTCCTTTCAACAAAGTCGTCAAAAACCTCAACTAAGTCTATTACCCCTATTTTCTCCACTTTAGAGTAGCCATAAGACAATACCCCTGGAAGAAGTACACAGATAACCACTAAAAGACACAATCTACATAGTAACTTCATACTTCCTACCCCTACCTTATAATAAAACAAAATTTCTGTAACTCACAACTCAAACAGTAGCAAGTCTCTGGGAGAGATAAACTCAGTAACCGAATTACTGTAAAGCACAGTATAAGTTTGTTGAAGAACACAGAAACGATAGACGATTCTATGACCAACTATAGAACAAAAACCGTAATTTGACCTAGCTATGAGATGCTATCTTTTCCTTTATCCTTCTTCCTAACTCTGCCACTTCTTTTTGAGATTTCTCTGGTAGGAAGTCGTAGTAAGCTAGAGTCATTGTAAACCTGCCAGTTCCCTTCGTTATAGAACTTAAAGCAGAAGAATACTTTATCATCTCAGCCATAGGAACATAAGCGCTTATTATCACTGTTCCATCCTCCTTTCTGTCTATATTGTTTATTCTACCTCTTCTACTGCTTAGATCCTCAGTTATTGAGCCCATATAGCTTTCTTCAACTATTATTTTCACATCCATTATTGGTTCTAGTATTGCAGGGTTTCCGTTTTCCAACGCTATCTTCATAGCATGCCACCCTGCTATTTGAAACGATATATCGGAAGAATCTACCTCATGATATGAACCTTCATAGAGAATAACTCTCACATCAACAACTGGATACCTTCCCAAGACTCCTTCCTCCATAGCACTCAAGACCCCTTTCTCAACGGAAGGTATAAACTGTTTAGGTATATGTCCTCCCTTTATTTGGTCAACAAACTCAAATCCCTTTCCTCTGCCAATAGGCTCTACCCTTATAAAAACTTCTCCATACTGTCCATGACCACCTGTCTGTTTTTTATGCTTGTAATGAGCCTCAACTTGTTTTGTTATGGTTTCCCTATAAGGGATCTTAGGAGTATCTAGAGTAAAGTCTATCTTGTATCTCTCTCTGAGTATCTCCGTATAGATGTTAAACTGGTTCTCTCCTTGGCAGTGTACTTCAAGCTCTTTTGAAAAGTCGTTAAACTTAACTATAAAAGAAGGATCTTCCTCTGAGAATCTCCCAAGTAGCTCAGCCAATTTATCTTCATCACCCCTATTCTTCCCCAATACTGCAGTGAAAAAGATAGGAGTAGGTAACTCCAAGTGCTTGATCCTAATATCCACTTTATCGGAAACCAGAGTATGTCCAACCCTAACCCCCTCAAGTTTGGAAACAACAAATATATCTCCCGCTCTCACCTCATCCACTTCCTCAAGAGTTTTCCCAAAAGCTACACACGGATGAAGAATTTTCACAGTAGAAGAGGTCTCGGACACATAAAACTCATTACCACTCTTAACAACACCAGTCCATACCTTAAAGTATACAATCCTTCCAGTATAAGGGTCAATTCTAACCTTGAAAGGATTAAGAATAGTAATGTTCTCTGTTGAGATATCCTCCTTCACCTCTACACCGTTTTTGAAGACAGTTATTTCTCTGTGCACATCAGGTGATGGGAATTCCTCAACAATTAAATCAAGAGTGTTCAATACACCCACATTCGTAAGGGAAGACACCGCAAATATGGGTATAATCTTACCCTTAGCCACACAATTCCTAAAGCCACTCACAATTTCCTCTTCCGTAAGCTTTTCCCCAGATAAATACTTTTCCATAAAACCTTCATCTATGTCTGATATATCCTCAAATATCTCTTCCCTATATTTACTCACAACCTCTTCATACTCTTTTGGAATATCAAGTCTCTTATACTTTCTCCCGTTATCCTCATAAACTATCAAACAGTTGTGAATCACATCTATAGTCCCAACGAATTTATTATCCTCAAAGAACGGTATCTCAATAGGCACTGCTAGCTTACCTAGTTTAGCTTTAATCTTACTAACAACTTCCTCAAACTTTGAAGTCATTGTATCAACCTTATTAACCACAACAGACTTAGCAACATGAAGCTCATCAACGGAATGCCATATTCTATCAGTTTCTATGGTTATACCCCTTTCCGCGTCAATAACTAAAACAATATTCTCCACTACCTCTAAAGCCATCTCCATCTCGCCTATGAAGTCAATAAACCCAGGTGTGTCTATAAAGTTTATTTTCTTACCTTTGTATTCAACATAGGAATAACTACTCCTTATTGTCATCTTTCTTTTTATTTCCTCAGGGTCAAAATCCATAACCGACGTTCCTTTATCCACACTCCCCTTTTCCGGGGATTTGCCCACAACGAAGAAGACACTGTCAAGAAAAGACGTCTTACCACTCTTATGTTCACCAATCACGGCAATATTGACAATGTCCTTAGTATCGTATACCTTCATACTCCCCTCCTACCAGGTCTATACCTATTCCTTCTCAACTTCTGAAGGATTATAAAAACAATCAAAGCCACTTTCAATAAACCACCAAGTAAGCTAACAATAAATCAAAATTAACTGCTAGGTATGATTTTTCTTTCATTTCCTTTGTAATCTCTATTAGGACTGAGAAATACCCTTTTTGGTGAATACTTATCTACTTTTCCTTTAGGCTCTATTCCACTTAACTAATGGGGATTGGAATTTACTGAGAAAGCAAGTTTAACGAGTAAGAATGGATGAGGAGTGTAGCAAGGAACAAGACATCTCAAGGAGGAGATAGATAGGTTTCTGTAGGAATAGAGGGTGAGGAAGTTTTGATGTGTAGATTGGGATTATTTGATTTGGGTGAAAAGATTTTTTATATTTTAGCTATGCTGGAAGATGGCAGAAGTTGTAGAAAGCCCTCGTATGCGGGATCTTTCTACCCATCGGAGAAGTTTCAGCTTGAGAAAGTAGTGAATGAATACATAAAGGAAGCTGACGTTCCTAAGGCTACACTTGATAGTGACATACTTGCCATCGTATCACCCCACGCAGGATATAAATACTCAGGCGTGGTTGCAGGATATTCTTACAAAGCAGTAGCTGGCAAAAATTACGACATTGCGATAATACTAGCACCAAGCCACCACTTCTATCTGAACTTCTTCGTAATAGATGACAGAGATTACTACCAAATTCCTTTGGGTGTGTTGAAGGTAAACAAAGAGATAGTTGAGTTTTTAAGATACAAAGGGGGGTTTGAGGTTGCCTACAGGGTCCAAGACGAGGAACACTCTCTTGAAGTACAACTACCGTTTCTGTATCAGGCTTTCATGGGAAAGATAGAAATCGTACCTATCCTCTATGGGGAAGAAACAAGATCCTTTATGACAAAAATGGCACATACCCTAATAGAAGTTATAGATGAATTTCCTGAGAAAAAGGTGCTAATAGTTGTTTCAACAGATCTTTCTCACTATCACTCCTACTCTGAGGCATATGAGATTGATAGCAGGCTAGCAGGAGTACTGGTTGAAAGAGATTTTGAAAAGTTTGTATCCTTGATTGGTAGTAAAAAAGTAGAAGCCTGTGGTGCAGGACCTCTCGGAACATTTATATACCTAAGCAACATTAGGAACAAGAATGTTGAAGTTTTGAAATTACTAAACTCAGGTGACACTAGTGGAACAAGAGACTTTGTCGTCGGCTATATGTCAGCAGTTATGTATTAATACAAAACCTCTTTGTATATCCTCTCTATGCTTTCTCTACTAGGAGTATAAGGGGAATTCCTAAGAGAGGTAACCATATATGACAACACATCGTCTACAAGATATTTTATGTCAGACTTTTCAACACCAAAATCTGAAAGCTTTTTGTTGATGTCAAGGTAGGAGAGTAAGTACTCAATAGCATCCAGTAAGGTGTGAAGTATAGAAAAATCACTGTTTCCTCTAACCCTTACTCCCATGGCTTCTGCAACGATTCTAAATTTGTTAGTAGCAAACATAAAGCTGTGTTCTATTACTTTCTTGAAAAGTATCGCTAAGCCTTGACCGTGGGAGATGTGTGGAAACCTTGCACTTACGGGATGCTCAAGTGCATGCATAAGCCCTACACCGCTAATGTCTATTGCAATACCTGACAGCACAGAGGCATGTTGGAGTTCAGTCCTAGCATCTATGTTGGAACCATTGTTATAAGCCTTAAATATGTTTTCTATCGTAAGCCTTATAGCTTTTTCAGAGACAGCTTGCGAAATGAAGGAAGAATTTCTACTAACCAGTGCCTCAATGGCATGAGACAGAATGTCAATGGCAGTGGTAGCTGTTAGGAATTTGTTCAAGCTTATTGTCATAAAAGGGATAAGTAGGGCAAAAGCTGGGTAGAGAACCTCCATCTTTATTGACCTTTTTTGAACTTTGCCTGGATGGGTAAGGACACAAATTCTGTTAACTTCACTTCCTGTTCCAGATGTAGTAGGAACCGCTACAACTGGAACAGCCCTCTCTGCGACTTTCACACCTTCCGCATAGTCCCACAGATCTACCTCCGGATAAGGTAATTTGACTGAAAGAGCCTTAGCTGTGTCTATCACACTCCCCCCACCAATAGCAACTATGACATCTGGATTAAATCCTTTTACCATGCTGTAGCACATATCTACAAGATCCGTGGTCGGATTCGGTGTAACTTCAGAGATCACTAGAAACTCTCTGCCAAGCAAAGAGAAGAAGCGGTGGATTTCTTCATACTCTCCAGAAACTTTAAGGTGAATTTTTCCAGTTAGAACCAATATCCTTCTAAAACTCTCAAATACATTCGTTACTTCACTCAAACCTCTTAAGTTGAACAAAACTTTGGTCTTGCTCAGCGAAACCTGCTTCATATTTATGATATTATCAAGGAGGATTGGCAGAAAATACAATTCGGGTGTAAAGAGGAGAAAATAAATCATGTTCAATTGCTACAGAACTGCTTCAGCCATCTTGTAGTGCGAGAAATAAGTGCGAGAAATAATAAATATAAAAAAAAATAAATTATTATTAATGGTTATAAGGGGTATTTTTTGCACCAAAATATTTAGGTAAAAAGTGATTTTACACCTTAAGTGAAGAACTCTGAAAAGCGCGCACATTTTTGTGCATTTCAATGTGCGTGGAATGTGCATGGAATGTGCGTGTGTGCGTGTAAGGAATAAATTATGTTAACTTTGTGCGTGGATCAAATTTTTGATACAAAAATATTTTGGTAAAAACTGAGAAAGCCTCGGCTACGATTAGCGCTACGCCACGCACATTTTTGTGCATCGCTTTGTGCGTGAATCTACTAAAATATTTTGGTTTTTTTGTCATCTTTTGCGAATTTACCAAATCTCGTGTAGCACGCACATTTGCTAATTTTTGATAAATTTTTGTAAGGTCCCAAATACCAAAATTAGTTGGTAAAATTTTAATACAAATCCTTCAGTAAATGAAGTAATACCGCGCACATTTTTGTGCGCGTAGCTGTGACACCAAAAATCCTTGAAAAAGTGATACCAAAATATTTTGGCTTTGATTCAACTAATTTTGTTTGATCTATCTAAACTTGTTTTATTAATTTAATTGTGCTATAAACGATCAGTCAGGTAGTGGGAATTTGCTTGATGGGAAGTTTCAGAAAGTTTTAGCACTCTTTTGAGTTTGTCTGTTGATTTATCTATCTCTGTGCATTTATAATTGCATAAGTTATGTATAAATTCAGTGTTTTGGAAAAGATAGTGGGTTCTGTGGTTGTGGTTACCATCTTTTTGGTGTTCATACTCATTCTATTTTTGGGTAGGGCTAATGAGTGGTTTAGACCTTCTGTTACATACTATACTGTTTTAAAATCAGCCTCAGATGTTACTCCCGGAAAGAAGGTATACTATAAGGGGATAGTTATTGGTAAAGTTTCAAAAGTTTCTTTGCAAGGTGATGACTTTTTCAGAGTTGAGTTCCAAATATATTCAGAGTATACCAACAGAGTAAAATCCGACTCACTATTCATAGTTAGATCTGAGTTACTCGGGGGTAAAAAATTTGACATCACTCAAGGTGGTGATCAGGCTAGAGTATTAAATGAAGGTGAAATGGTCTACTCGCTTGACACCTATGAAGGTAAGATACTGGCAAAACTTAGGGGATATTACTCTCCTGAGGAGGACATAAGCAGGATAATAAACAACATCTCTCTGATAACTTCATACCTTGTTGACTACGTTTCTGAGGAAGGTGAAGTTAGAAAAACCTTGGAGAATATAAATACTATTCTTACAAATGTTAATCTCTCTGTTGCAAAGTTAAATACAACTACTTTGCCTTCGGTTAATACCTTGCTAAGCGAGAGACTTCCGTTACTTGTGAGTGAGCTGATAATAGCTCTTAACCAAATGCAAATGTCTCTCCAGGATGAAAATATACCAAAAACTCTGAAAAATCTAAAAGAGATAACAAGCGATATCTCCGAGATAACTGAAGAGTTGAAAAGAAACAAAGGTAATATAAGCAACTTGATAGTAAACCTTGAAAAACTCAGTAAAAATCTCAACGATATAACTGTATCACTAAAAGATATTGTAAGATAATGGGAACTCCTCTGGGAGCTAAGATGCAAACTTGACAAATTTTGTAAGTTTTAGTATATTTTGCTCAAAACAAAGCTTCCAAAACTTTGTGTATAGGGTTAAGGTGGATTGAGAGTGCTTTCAAGGTTTTGGAGCTTAGATGTAAGGAGGTGAGTATGGCTTTTAATGTAGTTGGGCTAAAGTTTAGTAGTGATGCAATTCGTCCAATTTCTTCTAAGGCTATGGACATACACCACGGTAAACTGTATACGGGGTATGTGAACAAAAGGAACGAGATTGATGAGTCACTGAAGACTGCGGATAAAACTAAAGCTGTTGCTTCTTACAGTGTTTACAGAGAATTAAAGCTTGAGGAGACTTTTAATGCCAATGGACAGATATTGCACGAGCTTTATTTTGCTACACTTACTCCTACTCCTAAACAACCTAGTGATGAGCTAGAATTTGTTAAGAAGGTGAAGGAAGATTTTGGGTCATGGGATGCTTTTATTGAAGATGTTGTTGCATGTGCAATGTCAGCAAGAGGTTGGGCTATTACTGCTTATGATTTCAGAGATGGCAAAATTCGCAACTTCCTAGCAGATGCTCACAATCAGGGAGGGGTATGGGAAACATGGCCTGTTTGGACAATAGATGTCTACGAACATGCGTATTTCATTGACTTTGGGTCAGATAGAAAGTCCTATATTCTTGAGATAATAAAGTATGCAGATTGGGAAGAAATAAATAAGAGATTTCTTAAGGCTAAAGCAATAGAGGAAATCCTTAAAAAGTAAGGGACCTCCTTTAATGCACAGTTGAGTCCTTGTGTAAATCTGTTTGGATCGTTAAGAGTTAATAAATTCTAAAATTTAAAAGTTAGGTATAGTTTTTTACTTCTCTCGCAGTCCCTGCGGGACTGGGCAAAATGTTCTCTCGGTAAAGACTTGAAGCTTAATGTAAAGTGACACTGTGGAAATTGGAATTTACTAGCTAAGAGAAGTGTCTTTGACTTTGCTTTCATGGGTGATACAAAATTAAGCGTATGGGGGTTTTTGAAAAGTATATAAATAGTGTTCAGAGGAACGAATACGTAAAGTCAACAGGACGGGTAATAAAAGTAACAGGAGTGTTGATAGAAAGTCGGGGACCTTTTTCTTCAATTGGAGACATATGTGAGATAGAGGTTGGGGAAAAAAGGTTAAAGGCAGAGGTTGTAGGGTTTGATAAAGACAGAGTATTTCTTGTGCCCTTTAGTAATGTAGTGGGTATTCCTGTTTCTGCTAAGGTTTTTAACACTGGGACGAAGATGGATATACCAGTTGGTGAAGAGATGAGAGGAAGGGTTTTAAATGCCTATGGTGATGTCTTAGCAGGTGGGGCTTTCAAGGTTGAGAACTACTACTATGTTGATAATGATCCACCTTCATCTCTAAGTAGAAGTAGGATATCAAAACCGATACAGACTGGAATAAGAGCAATAGATGGGCTTCTGACGGTAGGTGAAGGGCAGAGAATGGGAATATTTTCGGGAAGTGGTGTAGGTAAGAGCACTTTGCTAAGTATGATTGCTAGAAATACTTCTGCAGACATCACGGTTTTGGCACTGGTTGGTGAAAGAGGGAGAGAGGTCAAGGAGTTTCTAGAGAGAGATTTAGGAGATGAGGGAATGAAAAGGAGTGTAGTAGTTGTTGCAACTTCAGATGAACCACCTATGGCAAGACTTAGATGTGCATATACTGCTACTGCAATAGCGGAGTTTTTTAGAGATAAGGGATACAATGTTATGCTTCTTTTGGACTCTCTCACAAGACTTGCATTTGCGCAGAGAGAGATCTCTATCTCAATGGGAGAACCTCCCACAACCAGAGGTTACACTCCAACAGTATTCACAAAACTACCAAGGCTTCTTGAGAGGGCTGGTAGCACCGAAAAAGGAAGTATAACTGCCTTTTATACAGTGTTAGTTGAGGGAGATGATATAAGCGAACCTATCTCAGATCATGTCAGAGCTGTTTTAGATGGACACATCGTTCTCTCTAGAAATCTTGCTTCTGCAGGGGTATATCCAGCAATTGATGTTCTCTTAAGCATAAGTAGGCTAATGCCAGAAATTGTCTCAAAGGAACATCTGGAAAAAGTGTACAGATTTAAGGAACTTATGTCGGTGTATAAGGAGAATCAGGATCTTGTAAACATAGGGGCGTATGTGCCAGGTTCTAATCCTAAAATAGATATGGCTCTCAAGTATATTGATAAAATGATGAATTACATAAAACAGGATATGTTTGAGAAGGTAAACTTTAGCGATGCAGTAAGTCAATTGCTCTCGTTGTTTTGAGTTTAGGTGATATCTTTAGTTCTTCTTCGGATCTCTTAAATTCACAGTCTTTAGTTTTTTAATCAGTTTTTTAGTTCTAGTTTAATCTAGGTAAAGTTATGTTTACTATTGAGTAGTGAGAGAAAAATTTTTGCATCTTCTTTAGTGGTAATCTTTATGTTATGAATGTCTCCTTCAATGACTTTGACTTTTGTTAGGGATTTTTGTATAACGATAGAGCTGTCATCAGGGTAATCTATTGGTAACTCTTCCGTAGCTTTGTAAGCAGTGTATATTACCTCATACTTAAAGCACTGAGGAGTCTGGACTCTTAGGATGTTTCTTCTGTCCAAAGTTTGAACTCCAAAGCTATTTTCCACGGCTATGAGGGAATCTGGAGAAGGTATACAGGGTATTACTGCTCCTGTTTCTTCAACATTATCAAGAAGTCTTTTTATCAAATTGTTGCTAACTAGAGGTCTTGCAGAGTCGTGTATTAAAATGTAAGAGTTTGTATTTTTTACAGAGAACACACCGTTTCTTGAAGAGATACTACGGGTTTCACCACCTAGGATGACGTTGCTGATCTTCGAGAATTTTTCGCATATCTTCTTGGTTCTGTCGGTGTGTAAGGGGTTTGTTACTACAATGATTTCGTCAATGTAGGGGTTATCGTTGAAGGTAGCTAAGGAATACTCTATGAGGGCTTTCCCACCTATGTCAAGGAATTGTTTTGGCAAAGTTTCTGAAAATCTTTTTCCCCTACCTCCTGCAACAACGATTGCTATGACATTCCTAGAGTTATACATACTCTGAGAGTTTCTTTATTCGCTTTAGCATATTGGGATGTGTAGTAAAGAGTTCCATAAGTTTCTCTGCCAGGGATATTTTTACCCTACTTCGCCTTATTTGCTGTAATTCTGATTCGTCTATGCTTAGGTCCTTATTTCTGTCAAGTTGAACAAGTTCTGTTATTTCAGATTCTGCTGAATTAGGATCGTTTAGGAAGAATGCTTTCATTCCGGATACTTGAGCTTTATCTTCTTCAGGTGCTACTGCAGAGGAGTAGACAATCTTATACAAGGCACTTGCTAGATACCTTGGAGGGTTGCCAAGTTTGACAGAACCGTAGTCTGCTAAATATTCCCTTACCCTTGATATAGCAAGCACTAACAAGTTTGAGACAAAGTAAAGCAAAAGCATAAAAATACCTATAAGTGCTCCCATACTTCCACTTTCTCTATTATTCCCACCAAAATGCATAAAGAAAAACGCTAGATTGTAAAGAACCATAGGAATTACTGAGACAATTGTCATTACTATCATGTCTCTGTTTTTTATATGGGTTACTTCGTGTCCTAATACAGCTCTTAGCTCATCTCTACTGAGAACTCTCATTATTTCAGAGGTTACAACAACTCTACCATCCCTTATGCTTCTTCCAAAAGCAAATGCATTAACAATAGGCATATCAGATATGCCTACTCTGGGCTTAGGTATACCTGCATTTCGTGCAAGTTCTTCAACCATCCTATGCAGTTCCGGCTCTTCACTCTCAGAAACATATCTTACTCTCATGGTCCACTCAACGATCTTGGGAGAGATAAGGTATTGTATCAGTAGAATTATCCCCGCAACTACAAGATTAAATACTACTCCTTGTTCACCAACTAACGCAATGACAAGATAAAGTATTCCGAATAACGCTCCAATTATAAATATCATTCTCATCGTCAGTGAGAACATAGCTAACCTCCGAAACTCCTGGCTTTTACATATAGTATAATTCTACTGGTTTTCTGTAATCAACTACGATTGGAAGTAGTTAATAAAGTCCAGAATTTACAACTAAGAGAGATCTTCTGTCTATTTTTCTCACAATCTTTTAGGGACCAAGTAAACACTTCTCCCAACAAATACTTAGGAGATTTGGTATGAAGTGAAATTTTGTTATTAAATGAGTGCTATCTGGAACTAAAGGGGTAAGTAAAAAGTGTAGAATCTTGCTTAGCTACCAGCTGAAAATCGGAATCTATTAGGAGGTGATTCAATAAATTCAAATTTGACAATTAGATATTATTTTTCTTGCGATCCATATTGGGATTGAGTGAACACTACTCTCAATGGGCGCTTAAGAAGCTTAGTATGAAACGAAGTTTTGTAACTGGTGGATACTATCTAGAACCAAAAGGAATAAGTAAAAAGTTTGGAATCCTTACTTGTTTACCACGTTGATGTAGAGACCTTTTAAGAAGGAATTTATATTGTCTACTGTAGTTTGTGCTATTCTTCTTACAGCTTCAACACTGTTGAAGGCGTTGTGGGGAGTAAACACAACATTTTCTCTATGTAGAAGTATATTACTTTGGAGGGCAGTTACGACTTTTGAATAATCTGTGGAGTCAGTTATAAGAGTATCTTCTCTCATCAGTTCTTCTTCACCTTCTATAACATCAAGTCCTACACCTGCGATTATTCCCTTATTCAGCCCATATATTAGAGCGTTATTGTCCACAAGTGCTCCTCGTGAGGTGTTTATTATTATAACCCCCTTTTTCATCTTCTTTACGGTTTCAATGTTTATGATATGATAGTTTTCTGGAAAGTAGGGAATGTGTAGGGATATTATATCTGAAGTGCGTATAAGTTCGTCAAGACTAACATATTTAAAGCCAAGTAAACTACTCATAAGAGTGTTTGGATTTCTATCGTATGCTACAACCTCCATTCCAAACCCCAGAGCCATTTTTACCACATGCAAGCCAATCTTACCTGTTCCTATAACTCCCATTCTCTTACCCCTAAGGTCAAACCCTCTAAGCCCTTCAATTGAAAAGTCGCCTCTCATTGTTCTTACATAGGTCTTATGTATGTTTCTTGATAGTGATAAGATCAAAGCAAATGTGTGTTCTGCAACAGTATTTTCTCCGTAATTTGGAACGTTAGAGACAGGTATTCCTTTTTGCTTGGCGTAACTGTAGTCAATATGATCAAATCCTGTTGACCTTGTGGTTATGTATTTGAGATTGTGCAAGGAGTCTATTAATTCTTTGGTTACTTTGGAGTAGATGAAGGTTGATATTATCTCAGCATCTTTGAAAAGTTCTAGTTTTGAATCTTTGATGGTTTGTTTGAAGAATTTGATCTCGTGACCTTTAAGCTCCTTCTGATAAAAAGACTTTTCCCATTGTTCCTTGATCTCAAAAAATACAATCTTTGCCATGTTACTGTCCTTTCTGGACTAATTTTATAATTTTCTTGAAGCGCTATTCAAGGTTACAAATTTTTCGTGCGAGTGCAATAGAGTATAGAATTTACGATAAAGTATAGTTTTTTCTCTCGCAGTCCCTGTCAGGATTGGGTAGATGCTTTTTCAATAAACGCTTGAATCTTGATATAAAGTGATACTGTGGAGATTAGTTTTATCCTAAGTAGGCAAATTTAGGTCTCTTTGTAGCTCATTTTGCTATGTTTTTTAGCCTTACGAAATTGTCAATTCTATAAAGTTCTCAATTATACTTTGTTAACTTACTTTAGGAGAAGAATATGAACATACTTATAGTTAATGATGATGGTATTGACAGTCTGCCTTCTAAGTTCCTATACGATGAACTTTCAAAGAAACACAATGTGTATATGGTTGTTCCGAATAGTAATAGGAGTGGGTCTTCTCACTCCATAACTGTATTTAGGAGCATAAAGGTGAGGAAAGTTGATCAGAGGATATTTTCAATTGATGCTATGCCTGCGGACTGTGTGAAGATTGCTTTATTGTCTCTAATAAAGGAGAAGATAGACATAACTGTGTCTGGAATTAATGCAGGGCCAAATCTTGGCCTTGATATATATTACTCCGGAACGTTTTCAGCAGCAAGAGAGTCTGCGATGCTTGGGATAAGGTCAATTTCTTTGTCGGTTAATGTCAATTGGGGAGAAGTAGATGAGGTTCTTTTTAAACAATCTGCTTTTTTTGCATCAAAACTGATTGATTTTTATCCGATAAATGCTATTCCTCCTGATGTTTTCCCAAACATAAATATTCCGAAAGCATACTTTGGGGAGATAAAGGGAGTAGTTCCCGCAAGACCTTATGAGAGATACTATTTTGAGACTTCTTATCTTTTGGAAAGACAAACTTCAGAAACTGAGGAAGAGTGCAACTATGTTTTGGATGGAGGTGTAAGAGATCACTTAGAGATTGCGGATTCTGATATATTTTTGTGTAAGAACAATAATGTAACTTACACTATGTTTAGTTATTATCCTTTTAAAGATGTGAGACAGTATGAGCTTATAGTTTATGAGAGCTTTAAAAGGGCATTTGATTTTACAAAGTCCTATTTTAGCCAACGATGAGATTTTCTTTAGGAAAGGCTCCAAGATACCTTGTAGACTTTCTTGCTAATATTGATAGAACTGTTATGAGTCCTATTTTTCCAGAGAACATTAAGAAGATTAATATCAACTTCGCAGGAATTGATAGATTCTTACTTGTCAACCCGCTACTCATTCCAACTGTTCCAAATGCTGAAGTTAATTCAAAAACTATCTTTGAAAATCTCTCTTCCTTAACAAACTCGTAAAATGCTATGACACAAACGGTGAGTAGTGAGATAGCTCCGACAACTACTGCACTTGCTTTAAGAAGCGAGTAAAAATCAATCTCTCTCTTAAACGAGTATAGACTTGGGTATGCTCTAAGAAAGGCAAATAGAGATATCACAAACAATGCTATTGTGTTCATCTTAACACCACCTGCTATAGATATAGAGCCACCTCCTATAAACATAAGTAAGGAAGAAAACAGATATGTTGGATCTTTAGCTTGTGAAAAATCAAACGAAGAGAAACCAGCAGTTCTAAGTGAAATGCTACCAAAAAGTGCTTCTACAAGGGGATGTTTTGCTTGTTTTAGGAGGTTTTCTGCTTCAAATATGAGGATGACAGTTGTACCAAACAGGATAAGAACTAAGTGCGTTGTAAGGACTATTTTAGAAAAAAGAGAGAAGCGAAAAACCTCTGTTTTTTTTCTGTGTAGCAGATGGTTTACAAAGTTTTTTATTTTTACCCTTATGTATTCAGCTATTTCGGTTACGGTTATAATGCTTGTGTTTCCTAGGAGTATTAAGTAGGCAATCAACATCAAGAAATAAGGATTGTTGTTAAATCTTGCGAGACTGTCATCGTAGGTTGAGAATCCTGCATTATTTAACGCAGAAACAACATGGAATATAGAATAGAAGATTGCTTTTCCGAGATCTTTTTCAACTTCCAAGAAATAGGGTAAGAGTAGTATTGCTACGAGTATTTGTGATGTAAAGGCAACTAATACAAATTTTAGAATAAGCTTTTGAGTTTCAACTACTCCTCTTACCTCAAAGAATGAGCCCATCCTTAATTTCATTATTACATCTCCAGATACAAACCCGAACAGAATGCCTATTGTGGATATGAATATTATCAGCAATCCTCCTAACTGTATAGTTATCATGAGTATCATTTGCCCAACAAAGGACAACTCCTTACCTACGCTTATTGTGCTTAAGCCTGTGCAGGATACTGCAGAAGTTGCCACAAAGAGGGTATCAATAAGAGGTAAGGGTTCACCAGTTGATGAAGATATTGGTAGATGTAGTAGTGTTGCAGAAGCAATAATCATCACTCCTGAAGCTATTATGAAGAGTAAAGATGGGTAGATATAGAATAGCTTAGCTATATTGGTGAAAGTTAGTATTCCTACAGAACATATCAAAAAGATAGGCAACACAGAACCGAACAATAGATCCTCATATTTCCTTATTTCAATCAATTCTGAAGATACTAGCGTAATTAGAGACAACATTAAAAGAAGCACAGATACTATTATCTGTCTTCTTGTTGATCTGGTCTTTTCAATAGAATAATACTCAATTACCTTAGAGATAGTCTGGATCGTGAGTAATAGGGTAATAATCACAACTATGGTTTTTGCGTGCTTGCTTACTGTGTTGATGAATTTGTCAGGTGAAAGGATAAATATTCCTAGAGATAAAAAGAAGATAATTACTGAAAAAGTGAATAGGAAAGTGAAGTTTACGAACTTCAGTATTCTCTTATTTAGAGGGGTTCTTCCCATAGACTAGTATTCTTGAGCGGATGTTTTGTTTTCTAAAGTAAAGTAACAACAAAGTTCCCGCTATTAGCAGTAAAAGACTGAGAATTTGACCAGCTGTCAAGAATCCTAGTATGTATCCTATATGAGCATCGGGTTCTCTGAAAAACTCAACGAGTATTCTGAACACGGCGTAGAGTATACCAAAGAGAGATGCTCTTACCCCCACGGGTAAGTTCTTGTTTCTTGTTGCGAAAAGAATTATAAATAGCACTACTCCCTCTAGAAAGGCTTCATAGAGTTGTGAAGGGTGTCTTGGTAATCTTTGAGGATCAGTTGGAAAAACCATAGCCCAAGGTATTCCTTCTGCTACTCTTCCGTAAAGTTCTTGGTTTATGAAGTTGCCTATTCTACCAAGCCCAAGTCCTATTGGTGCAATCATTGAGATTAAGTCAAGTATATCAAATGGATGATACTTTTTGATGTTTGCATATATTATGACTGCTACTATCACTCCTATTAGTCCTCCGTGGAATGACATCCCTCCTTCCCAAACTGCTATCATCTTATGAGGGTTGGATAGATAGTACGGAAGATTGTAGAAAACTATATACCCTATCCTAGCCCCAAGGATAAGTCCTATAAATACGATGAATACTACATCAAAAACTTCGTCATACGAGAGTTTTATCTTTTTTATCTTAACCCAGTAGAGAAGAATTAAGTATCCTATTAAGAAACCTAAGGCATACATCATTCCATACCAGGTTGCTCCGAATTCAACACCAAACAAGTTTACTTTGAAGATAAACCTTTCAAAAACAGGTAAAACAATGGGTTTCATAGCTCTTGATGATAAAAGAGTTTTCCAAAGTATTTCAAATTTTCTGGGTAGTTAGCAATAAAGTCTAAAATTTTTTGCGAGACGATTCATAGTTTAGGGTTATGAAATTGGATATTTTTGTTCACTTACAATTGGTATCTTTGGTAGATTTTAAATTATAATCTATGTACAGTTATGCGGTTAAGCTATAGCAAGTGTGGAATAGGTTCTTTTGGGTTAGAGTTGAAGTCTTTGGGCAGATGTAATAACTGTAGTGAAGAGGCACTAGTAAACATCAGGTATAGTAAAAAGAAGCTATGTCCTGAATGTTTTTCAGAATTTTTTGTTAGGAGAGTGAGAAAAACAGTAGAAGAATTTAGGATGTTCAAGCCTGGAGAAAGGGTAGTAGTTGCCGTTTCGGGGGGAAAGGATAGTGTAGCTTTATTACACGCTCTGAAAAAAGCTTTTCCAGAGGTAGATATCTTGTCTTTCTATATAAATCTGGGAATAAAATATTACTCTGATCACCTTCAGGAAAAGGTTGGCGAACTTGCTGAAAAGCTGAGAGTTCCTTTGGAGGTATATGATCTTAGAAGCGAAGGATATACCATAGATGATTTTCTGATGACCAAGTATAAACATAAGATGTGTTCTATCTGTGGAACCATAAAGAGAAACATCTTTACAAGAATGGCTGTTAAGGTTGAAGCAAATGCTCTTGCTACAGGACATAATTTAGACGACACCGTATCTACAATGCTTTCTCTCTTCTTCAATGGCGACTTTGAGAGTATTAAAAGACTCAAACCTGTTATAAATCCTCTTTTGCCTAAGCACCCAAGAAAGATAAAACCCCTTATAACAACGCCAGAGATAGAGGATCTTTATTATGTTTATCTGAATAAACTCCCAGTGGGAGAGTGTGACTGCCCTTACGGAGAAATTACTCCTATAAAAGATGTAAAGGCTATACTTGATAAGCTTGAAGATAAACAACCTGACGTCAAGTTTAGGTTACTTTCGGTATTTAGAAAGAAGCTGATACCTCTTATTGTGGATAATAGAGAGAAAGGTGAAGAAGTTTTGAGTTGTAAGATCTGCGGTATGCCTTCATCTTCGGAGATTTGTTCTAAGTGTAGGAAGGTTGAGGAATTGATCAACCTAAAAAGAACCGCAAAATATGAATCCATAGAAATTGATGATGTGAAGGAACTCGGAGGAGATGTTGTACTTCTTGACGTTAGGACTAAAGAAGAGTTTTTGATCTCAACCCTTCCTGGTGCCATAAATATTCCCTTGGAAGAGTTGGAAAAAAGGTTAGCAGAACTTAAGCCATACAAAAAGACTCACAAAATCTTAGTATTTTGCAACACAGGTAGAATAAGTTACTCAGCAACACTGAAGATGAGAAACTTGGGATTTAGGGCATATAACTTGCGAGGAGGCCTAGGTTTAGCTGGAAAAGCTTCATCTCTGAGGAAGGAATAGAAGGTATTTTGGATCAAAGCAAAATATTTAAGACTTCCAACGTGACCTTTGATCTATTTTGGTAAGTCTAAAATTTTTTGTATGATGGTTAATAGTTTGGTTTAGGTTATAAGATAGGAAAACCTGAAGATGAGAATGTCCTCAAAAGCTTGACAGCTCTCAGAAAATGAGCCTACTTGTAACAAATCTTAAGGACAATCTCACTCCTTGGGAGTACTTAGGAAGTAAGTAAGCGAAAAGTTTAGAATCCTGATTACTCATCTAATAGGAGTTTATTGTTGGAATCTATGGAAATTCGCAAATAAATGAGTGAGGGGAATAAAATTGTGAAGGAACATGTCTAACCTTGAAGAAAAAGTTCTGAAAACTATAAATAAATTTTCTCTGCTTTCCAAAGGAGACAGGGTAGTAGTAGGATTTTCTGGGGGAGCAGATTCAACAGCTTTGCTACACATTCTCCATAAACTCAAGCACCAGTTAGACATAGAATTGATGGCAGTGCACGTAAATCATGGCATCAGAATTACTGCAGTAGAGGATGAAAGTTTTTGTATAGATTTTTGTAGAAAAAGAGGTATTGAAATAATTACTTTCAGAGAAGATATTTTAAAGATATCCAAAGAAAAGAGATTGTCTTTAGAGGAGGCAGGAAGATTAGTAAGGTATAAGATCTTTAATAAAGTTTTGAGAAACAAAGGGTTCAACAAGATAGCAACTGCCCACCACCTCAACGATAACGTTGAGACCTTTCTGCTGAGGTTATTTAAGGGAACATCATTGAGAGGACTCTCATCAATAAGACCTAAGCTGAGGAATATAATAAGACCTCTTATTGAGTGCAGAAAGGAAGAAATTATAAGCTACTTGAAGGAGAATGATATCAAGTTTGTGTCAGATGAAACAAATTACGATCTTTCATACGAGAGGAATTACATAAGAAATGTAATAATTCCGTCAATCAATGCAAGATTTCCTGCGTTTGAGTCAAAACTAGATCAATTGATAAGGGATATCTGGAAGTTGAAGAGGTTTATTGATGGAGTTTCTTCAAAGGTATTTAGGAGTTGTGTTAAGAGGGAAGAAAATGGTCTCGTAGTTGATCTAGGAAAACTCAAGAAAAGTGGAAAGTTTGTTGAGGAGGAAGTTATAGCTAGGTGTCTTAAAATTATGGGAGTTAGAACCAACAGAAAGATAATTGAAGCTATTACCTCGGAAAATAAACTAACTGGAAACAAAAAGCTTTTGGAGTTTAAGAGCCATGAGGTTGTAAGAGAGTATGAAATGCTAAGGATTTCTAAGAAGGAAGAATGTTTTCTGGAACCTAAAACATTTATCGTTTCTGGGGTAAAAGTAACTTCTTACTTTGGGGTTGAAGTTGAGATAAAAGAAGAGAAGATTAGTGATGAAACTCTTGAGAGAATTAAAGGAGAAAGTAAAGAGGGAATAATGTGGTTGAATCTAGGAAATATTGCAGAGATTTTGATAAGACCTAGGCGAGATGGAGACACGATAGATTTAGGTTTTGGCGAAAAGAAACTGAAAGATATTCTCATTGATGAGAAGGTTACCTTTAGTAGTAGGAGAAGGGTGGCAGTGGTAGAGATAAACAAAAAGGTTGCTGGAGTATTTTATGGTAAAATTAGGGTTGCTGATGACTTTTTGCTCAGAAAGGGAAACCAAAAGATATGTAGAATTAGGTTTTAGGAACAAAGACAAAAGTTTTTACCTTGATGTCGTAGACAATTATCTCAGAAAGCACGACAGTGTATTCTTTGCCTTTTATTACTGTCTTCTTTTTTTCTCCTTGGAATAACAAATTCACATTTCTACCTATTATCTCTTCATCGTTGAGGTCAGTAAGCTCCAGAAATTTTAGATTAATCCACACTATGTTGTTAAATCTGTCCGTTATCACTATAGGTAGTGGAAGGTTACGGAGCAGAATCTCAAAGTCTATTTCCAGATGCGAGAGATCTTTGTCAATAAAATAGAAAAGTTCTTTCCTAGAGATTAAATCTATGCTGTTGTTTTGCAAGTTTAAGATGGGAAAAGTTTCTGAGTTTTTTACATCATCCTTGGGCAGAGAGAGTATATCGTTTACTTTAGCTTCTCTGGGTATGCTTTCTACTTCATCAAACCCTACATTCATCAAAGTAATTATTTCTCTGGTGTTAACATATCCTTTTAAGCTTGTAGTATCTCCTATCAGGAGTATGGGACTTTTGAATCTGTATAGATAATTTATAACATCCTTTATTGTCATAATGTGTTATGGGAGAAGAGATTTGATTTTCTCCTCTATCTCAATGAGTTGGGAAGTTATTTGTGCATCAACAGTTGTGGTATCAACTTCAACGGTGCATCCCCCTTGTTCAACAAATGGGTCTTCAATGATTTTTATGTCGCTACCTTCTTCTACAATCTTAAAGAATTCTTCTTTGTGTTGAGAGACTACGTTAAAATCTGCGGGGTTTATGCGGATTATGAATTTCGTTGAACCTGCAAGTTTGGAGAGAACATATTTTATTTGTCTTATGACAAGATCTCTTTCGTTTTCTCTTATTTCCTTAAGGACTTTTCTGACAACCTCAAGAGCAAGTTCAACTACCTCTCTTTCAGATTTGTTTATTATCTCCATCCTTTTGTTGGCAATGTATGAGGTTATTTCTCTAAGCCTAGTTGAGAGTATTACTACTTCTTGCTTACCTTGGTTAAACCCATCCTCAATTCCTTGAGAGAATCCATTTTCGTAAGCTTCCTTTTTTATGTCTTCTGCCTGCCTCCTAGCTTCTTGAATGATTCTCTCGGCTTCCTTTTTCGCTTCCTCAATTATCCTTTCTCTCTCTTTTTCTGCTTCTCTGATGTTTATGTTTTTTTCTTCAAGAGATGACTTAACTTTATTGAAAGCTACCTTTTCCGCATCTTCTATTATCTTGGAAGCTTTCTCGTTTGCTCTTTCTAAAATGTTTTCCTCAAGTTTTGCAAGCTCTTCGTTCTTTCTCTCTATCTCTTCCTCTAATCTTTCAATCTCTTTTTCTAACTCTTTAAGCCTTTTCTCTTCCTCTGTTATCTTCTCCTCTATTTTCTTCCTGAAAAACTTCGGAGTCTCAAGCTTAAGAGTTTCATCATCCAAAACATAATCAGGTTCTCTTAGCTTCTTCTTTACCGACAGATTTAATAGTGCTTTGTCCTTTTCGGTCATATACATATTTTATAAAATCGGAATACTCAGAGCAAGAAAAAGTTTTTACTAAGGTTATATAGAAACAACTAGTCTCCTAACCTCTCCGCAAGCAAAGGAAGTTAAAACTGTCAAAAAACTGTCAATATAGGTAAACAATAATGTTAGAAATCAACGAAAAGTATCAAAAGCATATTAGAAAACCTGTTTAAACCATCCTTGATACAGCTTTAAAAATGCCCTTTCCTTTCAGGATATTAGTAATCTCACACAGAAGCAAGCACTTTCTTAAAAGCTTTTAGAAAGATGTAAACTTCTCTTTCCCCAATTATAAGTGGTGGAAGAAGCCTTAGAGTGTTCTCTCCAGATCTTAAGGTCAAGACACCTTCCTTAATCATACTGTTTATAACGTCTATAACTTTCACTTTCTCGTCAAATTCAATTCCTATCATAAGTCCTTTGCCTCTTACTTCTTTTATTACAGAATTTTTAGTTTTTAGTTCCTCAAGCTCCGAAAAGAGAATATCGCTGATTTTTTTGACGTTGGAGAGAACCTGAGTCTTTGTAAGTAGTTCTAATACTTTTAAGGAAACAGCTGATGCTAGCTGATTGCCTCCCATTGTTGATGCATGCATTCCTTGCTCACACAGGTCAAAGTAATCTCTTTTTAATATAGTTGCTCCCATGGGTAGTCCTCCACCTAACGCTTTTGAGATAGTTATCATATCAGGAACGATGTCATAGTGTTGATAGCCAAAATATTTTCCTGTTCTACCAATTCCTGTTTGCACTTCATCAAAAATTACCAATGCTTTATATTTACCGCTCAGCTCCTTTACCTTTTCTACGAATTCCTTACTCAGAGGTCTTACTCCTCCTTCACCTTGTATTGCTTCAAGCATAATTGCGCATACCCTTTCGTTAAATTTTTTCTCAAGATCTTCAATATTGTTATACTCTACATATTCAAAGCCCTGTGGTAGAGGATCCAGATTTTTCTGGTATTTCTTTTGCCCTGTTGCGGTTATCGTTGCTAGTGTCCTACCATGAAATGAACCAGTGAGTGAGAGAATCACGAATTTGTCTTTCGCAATACTTTTTCCGAAAAATCTTGAAATTTTTATTGCCGATTCATTTGCCTCAGCTCCGCTATTTGAGAAGAAAACCCCACCATCAAACGTTATATCCACCAAAGCTTTAGCTAGTTTCACTCTCTCCTCAGAATAAAAAAGATTTGAAGTAGTCATCAGTCTTTTTGCTTGGTTTACCAAGAGTTTGAGTATGTCCTTGTTAGAATGTCCAAAATTGAGGACTCCTATTCCTGAAGTAAAGTCAAGATACTTTTTGTTGTCGTAACCCCAAAGATATGCTCCATAACCTTTGGTAAATCCTAGGTTAAACCTACTGTAAAAAGGTAAAATGTACTTTCTGTCCAAAGATATGATTTCCTCAAGACTCATAGGGATATTCTAATGGGACATTTGCTCGCATTTCCAGTTCTCTAAGCTCTAAACGATAAAGTCTAAAATTAGCAATTGGTATGGTTTCTCTTTTACTTTTCTCGCAGTCCCTGCGGGACTGGAAAAGTTTAAATGGTTTTTAAATACAAGAAAGTTCCTAAAACCTCTAGAACCTTTAGAAATGCTCCAATCTGTTAGCTCATAACCTGGAGATATGGATAAG
>JBCNVF010000029.1 GCA_039630355.1 Brevinematia bacterium | reverse complement strand
AAACAGCTTTCATTGTGACATCAATGATGAGAGATGTTGTGATTAGAGGGACTGGAGCCTTAGTAAGGAGTGTAGGGTTTTATGGAGATGCGGCTGGTAAGACTGGTACTACGTCTTACTGGCGAGATGCGTGGTTTATAGGATTTACTGGAAGTGGGTTGGTTACTGCGATATGGTTTGGTTTTGATAAATCAACAGTCTCAATGGGTAGAGGAGTAGTAGGTGGGACAGTTGCTGCTCCTGTGTTTGGCGAGTATATGAGAGAAGTCTACAGAAAAATAACTGCTCCTCCAATACCATCTCCTTCAATGTCAGGTATAGTAACAGTTGAAATATGCCAAGAATCGGGAAAAATTGCCTCACCTCTTTGTACAAATACTAGGTCTGAATTCTTTATAGTAGGCACAGAGCCGGTAGAGGAGTGTAACGTCCACCTTAAAGAGTATGTTAGGTCAAGTGAAAGTGAGCGAGCTTTTGAGTTTGACTCTAAGCCTGAGAGTGAGAAAGTGCTGAAGGATGATTTTTCTGACTTTAGGGAAGATCTTCTGAGGTTTTAGATTCTGAGTTTTTCGTAAAGCATTATTAGCAGGGCTTTCTGGGTGTGTAGTCTGTTTTCTGCTTGGTCGAAAACTATTGATATATCGGAGTCCATAACTTCATCCGTTACTTCTTTGCCTCTTTTAGCGGGTAGACAGTGCATAAACAATGTCTTTTTCCCAGTGTGTGACATAAGTTCTTTGTTAACCTGATATGGGCTCATAAGGGTTTCTCTTTCCTTCTCCTGCTCCTCAAATCCCATGCTTACCCATACGTCCGTGTAAATTATGTCTGCTCCATACACTGCTTTTTTTGGATCAAGTTCAACGTAGAACTTTGTAGCACCTTTTGATAAAACACTAATTTCAGCTTCAAGATTTTTGTCAAAAAATTCAGCAGGACCTGAAAAGCAGAGTTCCCTTGTTCTTAGAGTTGAGAGCATAAGAAATAGTGACCTTGCTACATTGTTGAAATCTCCGAGATACGTAAGTTTTATGTCAAATTTTTTTAGTTTCTCGTATATTGTGAAAACATCGGCTAGGGCTTGGCATGGGTGCTCGTAATTTGTCAAGGCATTTATAACAGGATATTTAAAGTTCTTTGCCAGTTTTTCAACCTTTTCCTGTTCAAATGTTCTTATTACTATTCCGTGGGCATACCTTGAGAAAACTTTAGCGGTATCTTCAATAGTTTCACCTCTACCTATCTGAAGTTCAGAGGATTGGATAGACAGTGGAACTCCACCAAGTTCACTTATTCCGACAAAAAAGGATACTTTCGTTCTCGTAGAAGGTTTGTCAAAAATCAGTAGGATTGTTTTTCCCGATAGCGCTGAGTTGAATCTAGAACGGTTTTTTTTTAACTTGGAGGATAACAAAAAGAGCCTTTCAATCTCTTGAAGGTTTATGTCTTTGGAAGAAAGGAAATCTTTCTTCATATAGGAACTTCATAGGTCTTGATGCAGAATAAGAAGCGGGGTTGACGGGACTTGAACCCGCGACCTCTGGTGTGACAGACCAGCGCTCTGACCAGGCTGAGCTACAACCCCATTAAGACATAAAGACATTCTATATGTTATTTTCGGAAAATTTCAAGTTAACTGCGAATGTTTCAATAAATTTCAGTTTCCATACTTCTTTCGCTTCATATCAAACTTCTTAGGTTTTTACTCTGTTGCTATTTCGCCAATTCTGCGATGTCTATGAGGTATTTCCCGTAGTCAGTTTTTTCAAGTTCTTTTCCTAGCTTTAGAAGTTGTTCTCTTGTGATAAACCCTTTTCTGAAAGCAATCTCTTCAATACACCCGACATAGAGCAATTGTCTTTTTTGGATGGTTTCTATGAAATTTGATGCTTCAAGGAGTCCATCGTGTGTTCCTGCATCAAACCATGCAAAACCTCTGCCGAAAAGAATCACATTTAGTTTGTTTTTCTCAAGGTATATTCTGTTAACATCTGTAATCTCCAGTTCACCCCTAGAAGAGGGCTTTAGTGACTTTGCAATGCTTACAACCTCTTCGTCGTAGAAGTAGAGTCCGGTAACGGCATAATTGGATTTTGGCTTAAGTGGCTTTTCTTCAATGGAAATGGGTTTTCCATCTTTGTCAATCTCTACAACTCCGTAGCTTCTCGGGTCCTTGACGTAGTAGCCGAATATGCATGCCCCTTCGGTAGAGTTTGCTCTCTCAAGCATAGCGGTAAATCCTTGTCCAAAAAATATGTTATCTCCTAGTATTAAGCAAACCTTGCTTCCCCTTATGAAATCTTCGCCAATTATAAAAGCTTCAGCTATACCTCTAGGCTTTTCTTGGACTTTATACTCAATATTTACACCAATGAATTTACCGTCACCGAATAATCTTTTGTAAAGATCTATAAACTCAGGGTTGGAGATTATAAGTATATCTTTTATTCCTGCAAGTAGTAGAGTTGAGAAAGGGTAGTATATCATTGGTTTATCGTAAACCGGTAAGAGCTGTTTACTGACAGCTTTTGTTACGGGATAGAGCCTGGTTCCGCTACCTCCAGCAAGTATTATTCCTTTCCTCATAACAGTAAGAGTAATTATAAATCCCATTAGCTACTAGATTTCAACAGGGGCTTTGATATTCAAACTTGCAGGACTTGATTTTTTGTAAAAATCTTGTATATTTGTATTGAGAATTAAGAATTTTCCACACCTCCTTCCCGGGCAGGTTCCCCCTTCCTGCCCGTACTCTTCTGTGTATAGTGTTTTTGTTGAAGAGGGGTTTTTTTCTAAGTTTTTGGCTTAAGAGGTTAATGTCTTTGGTTTAGGATTACGAAAATTATTAGTAATCTATGGAGATACTTATAGCATTGCAGATAGCTTTAATCTTAGCCGTTGTTGCTTATATGGTGTTTGCTGGAATGTATAAAAATCAATACAAAATAGTTGAGGAGTTAAAAAGTAAGGGAAGGTATGAGGAGGCTTTGAAGAGACTGTTGAAGATGTTTCAGAAAAGCCGTGATGACATTAGAGTTATATATGAATTAGGAGAGGTTAATAGGCTACTTAAGAATAATCTTGAGGCGATAGGGTATTATCTCAAGCTTTTGGAGAAGGATGTATTTCCTCCTGTAACAACTAAAGGAGATGTTCTTAAGAATGTTGGGTTGCTTTTCCTTGAAGAGAAAAAAATTAGAGAAGCTTTTTACTATCTTTATTATGCTTCTTATTTTCTTCCCGCTGATAAGGATGTGAACTATTACTTATTTAGAATTTTGTTTAGTGAGGAAAATTTTAGACTAGCGGAGACTTTTGGTCAGAGAGTTTTACCATTTTATTCAAAGGAGGCTGATTTTCTTACAGACTTTGCTTTAACAAAGCTTGAGTTGGGAAAATACGGTGATGCTATTGAACTATTGGAGAAGGCGCTTCACTCTAAAAGTTTTAAGACGAGAGTTATTTTGGCATTCACTTTACTTAAGCTTGGTGGTTACAAAAGGGCTATAGATCTAGTCTCTATTCTGAAAACTGAGGAAGGGATACCTGATGCTGTGATGTGTATAGTTTACAAAATAATTATTTACTCTAACTTGTATCTCAAGGGTTTTAATGAAGCTATAAACTATTGGGATCAGTTTTTGACTTTTGCAGTTTCAAAGAATCTGGAAAGGGTTATAAAGGAAATAGGGTTTGGTATATTCATGACATATCTATACTTTTCTAGGTATGAGGATGCTAAGGCTATGTTGTCTACTTTGAGAGAATATGAGATAAGTGAAGCGGTTATAAATTCGGTATCTCCTTTCATAGATGGTGCGATAGAGAGTGTAAGATTGAAGAAGGAGATGAAGAGCTATGATCTAAAACCAATAAGGGAGATTGAAAACTATGTAAATTCTTGGTTGAACTCCTCGTTGAGAGTAGAGGAGATAAGAGAGGCTTTCTATCCAAAGAAGAAGGAAGGTGAGAGGTTGAATGTTCCAGAGATAATCAAGGAGGTTCAGAGTCAACTAGAGCTACACGTTTCCAAGGTGGATGGGATCCTGAAGACAGCTGGGCAGGGACTTTCTGTTGAAGAAGAAGAGGATGTTTGTAATATGTTTGTTGAAAGACTTGATTCTCAAACGTTTTTGACTATATGTGATGAGCTTGTCAAGGCTTTAGGGTTTAATATAAACCAAAAACTTCTGACAGAGGTGTTTGTGGAGTCTGAAGGAGTAGACTACATTTGCACTAGACATAAGGAGCCGGAAAAGTATTATGTTGCCATAAGAAGGTGGGGGACAAACGAGATAGGAAAGATAGCGGTTGTGGATATAAACCAAAAGTCTATAGAAAATAATTGTGATAAGGTTTTAATAATATCATCTGCGCCACTTACGGAGGAGGCACGTGACTTCGTTGAGAAAAATTCAAGAATTGAATTTAAAACTTGCAAAGAGGTTGCTGGTATCCTAAAGGCTATTATCCCTTCTATTTAGGCCAAATTTCTCTATTTTCATTAGTAGTGTTTTTCTAGTTATTCCTAAAATTCTTGCAGTTTTTGATTTATTGTAGTTTGTGAATTTCAGAGTTTCTTCTATTACATTTCTTTCAATCTCTTCAAGTGTTTTCCCAACCTCTACTACAATTATTGGTTTCTTTGGATTGAGGAGAGTTTGTTTCTGTGGGTATTCCGGTATACTAACTATCTTTGGAGATAGAAGTTTAGCTTTGTAGTGTGTTGGTATACACTCGGGGGTAAGTTCGTCTTTGTTACACATTATTACCGCACTTTCAATGAAATTTTGCAATTCTCTTACGTTGCCGGGCCAAGAGTAGGAGATGAGAATGTCAAGTAGATCCTTTGATAGTGTTCTTACGCTTTTCTTATAGGTTTCTGAGTACATCTTCAGGAAGTGGGTTGCAAGTATAGGTATGTCAGTTTTTCTTTGTCTAAGTGGCGGTATGTGTATGGTTATGATATTTATTCTGTAGTATAAGTCTTCTCTAAAGTTATTCTTTCTCACCTCTTCTTCAAGATTCTTGTTCGTTGCTACTATGACTCTTACATCAACCTTTATGTCTTCTTCTCCACCAACTCTCTGAAATTCCTTTTCCTGAAGCACCCTGAGTAGAGCGACTTGCAGTTTGGGAGATACCTCTCCTATTTCATCAAGAAATATTGTTCCACCGTTAGCAAGTTCAAATCTTCCTTTTCTGCGGGTTATTGCTCCGGTAAATGCACCTTTTTCATGTCCGAAAAGTTCAGCTTCAAGCAAAGTCTCGGGGATACTCCCGCAATTTACTTTCACAAAAGGTCCATCTCTTCTAGGACTTAGTGCGTGGATAGCGTTTGCTATCAGTTCCTTTCCTGTTCCAGATTCACCTGTTATAAGAACAGTTGCGTCAGTCCCTGCTACTCGCCTAACTAAGTCCTTTATTTGCTTTATTTCTTCACTCTCCCCTATTATTGCATCAAGTGCGTTTTTTGGTAATGTTGCCTTCTCTTTGTTTTTCTCTAAAAGGCTTTTCCTTATGTCAAGAGCTTTGCCTACGGAAATTAGAAGTTTATCAACATCAGGTGGCTTTATAAAGTAGTCAAAAGCTCCTTGTTTTGTCAAATTTACCGCCTCTTCTACCGATCCATAAGCTGTAAGGATTATGATTGGTAAAAATGGATCTGTTTTTGAAACAATTTTTAGGAATTCGTAACCAGTGATATTAGGCATCTTTAAGTCAAGGATTACTAGGTCAACTTTTTCAGTGTTTATCTTCCTTATCCCATCCTCGCCATCGCTTGAAGTTATTACATTATAACCCTCTAGCTCAAATATTGTTTTTAACCCTTCCCTTATCTTCTCCTCATCGTCTATGACAAGAATCGTCTCTTTAGCCATATTTCCCTATCATTATTTAAGATAGGTGTATATTTTTTCTACATCTGAAGCAGGTCTTAGGGGGTAGGGTAGCCGGGCTACTGGTAGGGTTGTGGTTAAGAGGTTTGGGGGGAGAAGGAAGCTTATATATTTGGCAGTTAGAGAGAGATTTTGGTGGTTATTTAAAATTGGAGTATGGATGACAGAGCGGTGGTTTTACATTCTGGGGGTTTAGACAGTACTACTGCGTTGTTTTGGGCTAGAGATAGGTTTAGTAAGGTTTTTGCTCTTAATGTAGTATACGGACAGAAGCATGATGTTGAGGTCTTTCTTTCAAGAAAGCTGTGTGATGAGTTTGATTTTGAGAGGATAGAGATAGACATAACTGGGCTGAAGTTTTTGTTTTCTTCCTCTTCTTTAGTCGGAAACTTTGGTATCATTGAGGATGATTATCCTAGTAGTGGGGTAATTTCTACTTATGTTCCGATGAGGAATACACTCTTGGGGGTTATAGCGGGAATTGTGTGTGAGATGAAGGATATTACCAACATAGTTTTTGGCGTTCATGCTAGTGATTCTCCTAACTATCCTGATACTCGTCCGGAATGGGCATCTGCTCTTGAGGTAGTTCTTAATACTGGCTCCAAGTTTGCTTTTGATAGGAAGAGAGTGGTTGTTCATACTCCTTTTGTTAGTCTTGCAAAGAGGGATATTGTTTTGCTTGCTAAAAGGTTGGGAGTGCCTTTTGAGCTTACCTGGAGTTGTTATTCTCCTAGGTATCTTGGTAATGTTGTAAAGCCTTGTATGGAATGTCCGTCTTGTAGGGCTAGGAAAAAGGCTTTTGAGGAAGCTCAAGTGCAAGATACTCTTGGACAAGTTGAGATGTGATCCTTTTGTTCTAAATTATGGTATTGTATGCAAGTATGATATACACTGTATGTGAGACCATTCTCTCCCTAGGGCGTGTTATGCCTTCTCTTAGGTAGATTTCCCTTTCTAGTATTTCTACACACTTTATTCTGGTGAAATTGTGTTCTTTTAGTGATTTAAATGTTGCTTGCACCTGTTCTACGGTAGGAACTACTATTGATATTGATGATCCTGGCTTTAAGGATTTTTTTGCGTGTGGTATGATGTTCCACGGTTCTGGTAGGTCAACTATTACGCAATCTGCGTTTTCAACTCCAAATCCTTCGGAAGCAACGTCTCTTAGTTGCAGGACAACTCTATCTTGTAGTCCGTATCTTTCAATGTTTTTCCTAGCGTTTTCAAGGTGTTCTTCGTTTTTGTCAAACGAAAAAACTTTGCCATTAGGTCCAACTATTATAGCTAATACGGATGTCATAGCTCCTGAACCAGTGCCTACTTCCAAAACTTTGCTTCCATCCTTTATCGTTGAGTTCATTAAAATGTATCCAATATCTTTAGGATACATTATGTTTGTTTTTCTTTTGACATTGAGAACTAGGTCCTCTATGGATGGTTTCAGGACAAAAAACTTGTGTCCTTTGTTTGTTTCTAAGACATCCCCCCAGTTTAATTTCTCGGGTAAGACAATTTTACCTAAGTGACACTGAAAGTAATAGCCTTTTTTGTAGGATATTGGGTACTTTGCTCTATCCGAGTTATAGAGGTATACTATCTCTCCTTCATCAATCATAGTTGGTTATTTATACCTGTAGACTATTCTGCCCTTTGTCAAATCGTATGGTGAGAATTCTATTATCACTCTATCTCCTTCAATTATCTTTATTGAGTTAAGCCTTATTTTGCCCGAAGGGTGGGCTATGACTTCTTTTCCGTTATCAAGCTTAACCTTAAATATTGAGTTAGGCAGTTGCTTTACAACTACTCCTTCAAACTTCAAAACATCGTCTTTAGCCATACACCTCTACACCCCAAGTACAGAAAGTATTTCATTTTTTATATCGTCAAAGCTTTTATTTCCGTTAACTATAAGCAGAATCTTTTTACTTTCGTAATATTTCACGACCGGCAGTGTATCTTTGTTAAATGTTTCAAGCCTAGATTTTACAACTTCCTCGCTATCGTCCTTTCTCTGTGAAAGTTCGCTACCGCACTTGTTGCATTTGTTTTCTTCCTTTGGGGGATTGTAGTAGATGTTGTATACGCTTCCGCAGTTTAGGCATACTCTTCTTCCGGTTACTCTTCTTAGGATCTCATCCTCGGAAGTGTCAATAAAGATGACTTTATCAATTTCTATTCCTTTTTCTTCCATTATTTTCACTTGGTTTAGATTTCTTGGGAAGCCATCCAGTATGTATCCATTTTTGTATTTCTCTTTTTTTATTTCTTCTAGTAGGACATCTGCTATTATTTCGTCTGGTACTAGTTTCCCACTCTCAACGTATTCCTTGACTTTGTTTCCTAGGGGAGTTCCGGAGGATATCTCACTTCTTAATATGTCACCAGTTGAGATGTGGGGTATACCTAGTTTTTCACTGATTAACTTACTTTGTGTGCCTTTGCCAGCTCCTGGTGCACCTAAGATAAGTAATCTCGTCATAATCCCTAGCTCCAATATTTTTCGTAGAAAATAGCTAAAGCTCTTTTGATCTCTTGTGGTATCCTGTCTTTTGAAGTTACGATTGCGAACTTAGCGGATTCCTCACAAGAGCATTTAGAAATATTGATATTCTTTATTATAACTGGTAGGAGTTTGAGGATGTTGTCAGTGTTCTTTCTCATATACTCCATAACCATTTCCGCATTTACGTCTTCATGTCCTTCATACCAGCAATCGTAGTCTGTGACCATTGATATCAGTGAGTAGCACATTTCAGCTTCTCTTGCGAGTTTTGCTTCACCTGAGGCAGTCATACCTATTACGTCTGCCCCCCATTGTCTAAACAAATTGCTCTCTGCTCTGCTTGAGAACTGAGGACCTTCTATGGTTATGTAGGTTTTTCCTGTGTGTATTACAATCTCAGGAAGATGTTTACTAGCTATTTCCTTTATCTGTCTTGAAAGTTCGTTGCAGAAAGGATCTGCCATTGAAACATGACCAACAAGTCCAGTGGAAAAGAAGGTAAGTTCTCTCCACCTTGTAAAGTCAATCAGTTGTGATGGTATTACAAACTCCATTGGTTTTAGTTCTTCTCGTAAGCTACCAACAGCGCTTACCCCTATAAGCTTTCTAACTCCCAAGAACTTCAGTGCCCATATATTTGCCTTCATTGGTATTTTAGTAGGAGGATAAATGTGTCCTCTGCCATGCCTTGGTAAGAAAGCAACTTTCCTACCTTCAACATCAACAATGGTTATTTTATCTGAGGGTTTTCCAAATGGAGTGTCAATTTCTACTTCATCAATTACCTTAGCTGATGAAAATGCGTAAAGGCCACTACCTCCTATCACTCCTATTTCTATCCTATGCTCCATAGTGCTCCTTCAAACTTTGGTATAAAGATAAATAAAAGGGTGCTTTCTTTTCAAATTATTTTTACTAAGTAATAAAGCCTAATTTCTATTAGGTAAACAAACAAGCTTTCCTGAACTTTCTGGTTGTCTATTCTTCTTAGTTGTTAGGTATATAGTCAGTTATAAAGCTTCACTCCACACTGAGCTTTTATTGAGAAGGGACCTATCCTACTTTGGTTAAGGTGCTATCTAATGTTGTTACTTTTAACTACGACTACTTTGATGATGTTGTTCACTGGGGATGCTGTGATGCTATGGTAGGAGTTTCTGATGCTGTAGGTTCTGTTAATGGTGGTGCTTCTATGGGGGGATCTTTAGCTAGGTTTTCCATAATTGATAACTATCTTTACGCTTTAAGGTATGGTTATGCTATAAAGGTTTTTGAGCTCTCAGATCCGACTAATCCTAAGGTTGTGAAGATTTTTTCTTTAACCAATGGGATACCTTACTCTCTATCTACCCTAGAGTAAGGACAGAACTGGAATGGAGTTAATATTTCATTATTTCACGAATACTGAGGTTGATGATATTCCGCCTATTGGAAATTCTTCTGTTATTTCCTCTTCTACTATGAAGGGGATGAGATTCTTAGACCTGGGTGTGAGAGCGAAGGCTGTTGAGAGGTAGTTGGGGAGGAGTTCGTAAACGTAGCCTCCGCTTGCATAGCTAGCAGATGGTATTTCTAGGTAGAGCACAAGTTTCTCAACTCTGAGATCTTCGGAGATAAAGTTATAGAGTTTCTCGTAGGTATCAAAGGTTATTGCCTCAGGATAGGAGTTTATTTTCTGTATGCTTCTCAATGCTTTGTTCACTGCTCCTATTGTGATTTTAGTTCCGCTTGCTACCCATGTTGGTATCTTTACTTTGAATTCTCTAAGTATTATATCTCCCCTAAGCTTTTTTATGCCTACACTGATCTTTAATTCTTCTCCAGGGGAGACAGTGACTTTGGAGGGTATCACAAATGCAATAAATCCTACATCTAGGGGTTTCGTTTCAACATCAATGTGTATTCTGTTTATGTCAACTTTAAAGAGAGGGTTATACATTAGAAATTCAAGTATTGAGTTTACATCGGATAGTGAGATAGCATAACCCTGGCCTAACTGATAGACGGGCACTATGTCCTTGAAATCTAAAGCGAACTCTTTGTCCAAGCCTTCAAATTTGAAGGAGAGTGAGCATTTAAGTTCAACATTTCCTTCTCCTCCAAGTGCCTTGGTTCTCAGGATAGATTCGTTTACGACAGCGGATAGAAGGATGGGAAGGAGATTGTTGTCTTTAGCGAGATAGTAAGTGTAGAGGTTTTTTCTGTCAACGTTTACTGTTGCTTTGACTAATGGAGCTTTTTTGCCTAATACGCAGAATACTCCGCTCCCTCCGTCAAACTCTAGGCTTCCTACAATCTCTCTGGGCACGGCTATTTTAAAAGATAAATTCTGTCTTGGGACAATTGCTACTGTCTCCACTGTGGATATGGGTATTGAGGTTTTGCCAATAAGAAATGCAGGGTGTCCTAGGCCGAAAACTTTATTGCTCTCAATGTAGGTTACTGTTCCGATAACAGTAAGTTCAATATCTCCGCTGACTAAGTTTATACCTATTCCATCACCAGGTCTAAAGATTGAGGAGTTTCTATCCTTCTCTTTGGTAGTAAACGAGGAGAATGACTCTACAAGTAGAACATTCCACTTGCTCAGCTTGGACTCAAGTATTTCCTTTGTGGTCTTGGAAATACCACTTGCAAGTATGGGGGTAGTGTATTTGATACTGCTGGGTAGAAAGATTTCATTCATTGCATACTTTTCAAGAGGAATCATTTCTTCTAGTGGGGTTATGCCTACCATTGGTTCTTTGAGGAATGTCCAAGTGAAGGAAATAGCTCCAATTATCTTGTTGTTAACATAAACCGGACTTCCACTCATTCCAGCAACAACACCCGTGTTTCTTATCTCTTCATCATTTATTCTGGCAATTATCACTCCCGACTTAGGAGTGCTCTTTAAGATACTTACAATTTCAATTTCAAATTCCTTGATTTTGTCATCATTCCATCTGGTGATACCTACTCCTTTTTGACCTTCTCTGATCTCACTCAATAGTAAAAAGTTGGTGGAAAAGGAAATATTGCTGTTTAGCAGTAAGGTTATAACCGCTAGTAAAGTTCTGCATTTCATCTTCATAAGGAAATGATAAACAACTGGTCGCATAGTTTCCAGTTCTGTAAGAGAGTCAATAAGGTTTAGAACTTGTGATTAGGCAGGTTTCTCTTTTACTTTTCTCGCAGTCCCTGCGGGACTGGAAAAGTTTAAATGGTTTTTAAATACAAGAAAGTTCCTAAAACCTCTAGAACCTTTAGAAATGCTCCAATCTGTTAGCTCATAACCTGGAGATATGGATAAG
>JBCNVF010000028.1 GCA_039630355.1 Brevinematia bacterium | reverse complement strand
ACATGAGTATGGTGGAGGTGGGGAAGACGAATGAGGGTTTGATGAGGGTGGTGAGTGAGTTGATGGTTTACAGTGATGAGATAAGGGGTGCGATGGAGGAGAGCAGGAGGGGTATGGAGGAGATAGTGAGGGCGGTGTATGGGGTGAAGGAGGCGACGAGTAGTTTGAGTGAGAGGTTTGAGGAGGTGTATGGGGTGTTGGCGAGAGGTGTGGGGGTATTGATGAGGGCGAGGGATAAGTTGCCGTTGATAATAGATAGTCTGAGGAAGTTGGGAGAGGAGCTTGGTAAGTTTAAGGTGACTGAGATGAGATTTACAAAAGCTATTACACTCGCTGAGTAGATTTATGGCTTACGTAGATAAGCTGTATCCGAATTTTGCATACTTGTTAAGACTGGCTTCATAATAGAGCTATGAAGTTGGATATAGAACATTGTAGTTTAGAGAAGAGTAGAAACACTTTGCTTTTCTTGCCTGCCTTCCCTACGACCAAGGATATGTATGTAAACCAAATCAAGCTTCTAAGGGAAAAAAAGATTCCGTTCATTGCTGTTAATTATCCAGGTATTGGAAAAAGCGAAAAACCGCAAAAGATTGAGATGAATGTCAAGGAGCTTGTTGAGATTATATGGAGTAATATAAGTTCTCTTGGCTTTAGTAAGCTGATTCCAGTTGGCACCAGTATGGGTGGATATGTGATGTTTGAACTCTGGAGACAACACAGGGATAGAATATCTGGTTTCGTTTTCTGTCATACTAGACCTGAAGCACTTGATGAGGAAGGGAGAAAAAGGAGATTATCAGATTTAGAGAAAATAAATGAAAACTTGGACGAATACCTAAAGTCTTTCACTAAAAACCTAGTTTCGGACTACACTTTGCAGAACAGGCTTGAGGTTGTAAAATTCCTTGAGGAGATCGTTAAAAATACAACTAAAGAGGGTTTGTCAGCGCTAGTTTATGTGATTGCTACAAGACCTGATTCTAGGAGTTTACTTGGGGAGATAAATTTACCTTGCCTTTTGCTTGCAGGGAAAGATGATAAAGTGGTTCCAATAAGTGTAATGAAAGAGATGGCTAACAATTTGCCTAATGCTACTTTGTTTGAGCTTGAGAATGTAGGACATCTTTCTCCTCTTGAGGTACCAGAGGAATTCAATACTATCCTTCTATCTTTCCTAGATGGTAAGAATCTTATCTAGATCACTATTTGTGTTCCTATCCCTTCGTCAGTAAATATCTCTATCAGTAGAGAGTGTTTTACCCTTCCGTCTATTATGTGTATCTTTTTTACTCCTCTTTCAATGGCTTTTATCATTGACATAGCTTTAGGAATCATTCCTTCTTTTATTGCACCAGACTCAATAAGATTACTAAGTTCCTTTATGGTTAAAGATGGGATGAAAGTAGTTTCGTCATTTATATCTCTGTATATGCCCTTTACATCTGTTAAGTAGATAAGCTTTTCTGCTTTAAGAGCTACGGCGATCTCTGCGGTTACATCATCTGCATTTATGTTGTAGGAATTTCCGTCCGCATCCACCCCAACGGGAGATATAACAGGAATAAAACCTTCGTTTATAAGGGAGATAACTAGGGATGGATCTATCTTCTCCACTTCTCCAACAAAACCTAAGTCAATATCGCCATCTAGGTATTTTTTCTTTGCCTTTATTGTGAAGTTATCTTTACCGGAAATTCCTACTGCTTTACCACCTTTCATTATGATGTTAAATACAACATCTTTGTTTATCATACCGCTTAACACCATTTCCACTATCTCGACAGTCTCTTTATCGGTAACCCTTTGCCCTTTTAGAAATTCTGGTTTCTTGTTGAGTTTTTCCATCAATTCTGAGATTTTCTTACCACCACCGTGGACCACTACCGGATGAATCCCCAGATGCTTTAGTAAAACTACGTCCTCACAAAATGATTGCTTAAGTTCCTCATCAATCATCACGCTTCCACCATACTTTATGACAATTATGGTTCCCTTAAACTTCACTATGTATGGCAAGGCCTGAATCAATGTCTCTACACGCTCTTTCACAAAAAAATTATTTAATTTCATTCCCGCAGGTTTCCAAATAAATTCTATTTCCGTTAGGTATAGGAGACTAAGTTTTTGCTTACTACTTCTTTTATGAACTTTTGTGACTGAGAAGACCAAAGGGCAAGTAAGAAAATTTTAGAATCTTACTTGCTTACCCAGTGGAGGTGTAGAATTTATTACACTGCTTCATTCTAGATTGAAAAAAACAAAAAGCTTTGTTTATCATAAGTTTATGCGATGGAAGATGGTGATAGGTGTTGGTATTTTTGTAGTTACTTTTTTGCTAAGTTTTTTGCCTATTTGCTTTGGTAGTCAGGAAGAATACTTCTATGGGTATATTTCTTTCTATGGTGAAGAGTTTGCTGGTAGGAAAACTGCAAGTGGAGCTGTGTTTGATTATAACAAATATACCTGTGCTAGTAGGACGCTTCCTTTTGGAACGATACTTGAAGTTATGAATACTAAGAATGGTAAGTCTGTTGTAGTAATGGTGAATGACAGAGGTCCTTTTGTTGAGGGTAGAATACTTGATATCTCAAAAAGGTCTGCTCAGGAAATTGATATGATAAGAGATGGTATTACTTTTGCAAGAATTAGAATTGTCAAGCTTGGAAGTGGGGTATTTTCTGAGGAAGAGTATAGTAAAATGGTAGGAGAGTATTATTCGTTTAGCAAGGAGAGTGCTTACGAATTTGCAGTCCAGGTTGGTGCTTTTACCAATAGAGCTTTAGCTCAAAATTTGCTGGAAAAGCTTAGAAGGGATGGATTTGATAACTCATATATAACTGTAAAGGTAATTGAAAACACAACATTCAATAGAGTCAGAGTAGGAGACTATGGGGATAAAGACAGTGCAGTTAAGGTCAGAGATATTTTAAAGAAGAAAGGGTATGAAACATACCTTGTGTCTACCTATGTTGAAAAATATTGAGTTTTGAAGAATGAAATACAAGAGTTTCTTGTTAGCCTATTTAGCTTTATTATTGCTAGTTCTAGGATGCAATTTTAGAATAAATCTTTACGAAACTCTTGAACCTTCTAATACAAACAAAGTATTTGATATTTCTCCTCCTTATGTGGAGATTATTTTCCCAACAAATTCTTCAGTTCTTAGTGGTTTGGTTTTAATTGTTGGTAAGACTGAAGATGAGAGTGGGGCTATAACTTATCTTGAGGTTAGGGGGGTGAGTTATAGTTTTACTAACCAGACTTTCTGGGAAGCAGAGGTGAATACCTACGATTTTACAAATGGAATGCTTGAAATAGGGGCTTATGCTCGGGATTCTTTAGGAAATACATCTTCTAGAAGGGTTGTGACTTGTTGGATTTCAAATGAGCTTATGCTTTCAGTTTTGCCACAGGGTTTTGTAGTAACCAATTGTGACTTTTACTTTGATATATCCTTAACTGCTACCAATTATACCTCACTTAAAGTTTTTACAAACTCATCTCTTGTTATGGCTACGAACGGAGTAACGAACTTGAAGTTTCTCATTACTTCAGATTTGTTTGATGAAAATCGGACGAACAGTATTAGTGTGGTCGTAGATGATAAGATAACAAATGTTAGGGAGTTTCTGTTTGACTTTTCTCCACCATATCTCAGTTTTCTTATTGGTAGTAATTCGTATCTATATGGGGCGTCGTTTAGCATACCTATTGAAGTGATAGACTCTAATAAAACTTTTGTATACCTAGGGTGTGGTAATGTAACTAATGAGTATATTTTTGAGAATTTTGGTACGAATTCATTAGTTTTGAACACTTACGTTCTCAGTAATGGGACGAATGTGCTTAGGATGTGGGCTAAGGACATGGGTGGGAATATTTCTCAAGTTTGTTTTCTACCGGTTGTAGTAGCAAACTACTTTCGTTATGAGCTAAACAGGGTGAGTGCTAGGAATTACTATTTCATCAACTCTGAATTATCTTTGGACAGAGTGAGACTCTTTTTCACTGACAGTGTTTTTTCGTCGCTTTTTGTTGCCAAGGAGGAAAATAACTTCTCAAGAGAGAGGATAACACCTGGTTCTCTGAACATACTTTCTACTGGGAAGATAAGGAGCATAAGTTTGGATAGCAAGTTTTTGGTAGGTTACATAAGAGAGGATCAGGCTTTGATCATAAGAACGAATCTTAATGCTGATCTTACGAACTTTTATCAGCTTGCAAACCTTGGAAGTGTAGAAGACTTTGACTTTACTAGAGTTAGCAACAAGTGTCTTGTAATAAGAGTTAAGACTAATTTTACTCTTCTGGTGACAGATGTTTCTAATAACTTTACAAACTTTGTTACGAATCTTGGGGGTAGTTTTAAGGTGAAATCAGAGAGGTATCCAGCTCTTGAGAGGGTATTGTTTTCCGTATATAATAGTGACAAGGTTAGCGTTTTCACCAATTTTGGAGTTTTATTTGAAACGAATGTAGGGGGAACTGAGAAAGTTGGTGTTGTTAGTTTTCCGAGTGGGAGTCTGCATTTTGCTTTTGCTAAAACTAATGAACTTAGGATTGTCACTTTTACCAATAACAGCTTTCACACTAACTTTTCATTTTCCACAACTAACACTATTTACGATCTAGCTGGGATTAGGTATTTTAACCACAGTCTTTGGGCGGTAGTTGAAAGTGATGGTCTTGGTAGTGCTTTTGTAAGGATAGTTGAGGTTAGTGACTCTGGGGTTCTAAGAGATCAGATTATAGATAGCAGGATATTTTTGCCTAGTCATGTGGGGGGTTTTGAGGATATATCTATCATTTACGATGGTGTGGTGAGGGTGTTTGTTCCGTCAACTTGGGAGGGTTATGGTAGTATAGTGATGTTTATGGGTTTGTAGGTTAGAGTTTTTATGCTTACTGAGATGTTGATAGTGGTTCGGTTTGTTGTGGTAGCTGTTCAATTGGTTGTGGTGTTTGTTGTGGTGTAGGTTCGGTTGTTTGTTGTGGTAGTTGCTCAATTGATTGTTGCTTTTGGACGGGGACTTTTATTGTAGACTTAGATATGGAGAATGAGATTAGGAATGCTAGAACCATGAAGGATATTCCGAGGATCTTAGTTATGTTTGAGAGAATATCTCCGGCTCTTGAGCCAAAGGGATTTAGGAGGTTACTTCCTCCAAATATTCCTATTTCTGCGCCTCCTCTGCTCTGTAGGAGGATTACGATTACCAGAAGTATTGCATTTATTACGAGTAGCACTGAGAGTATTGTTGTAAGAACCATTCTAGTCTCCTTTTGGGCCTAGCTGGACTCGAACCAGCCCACTCGGTTTAGGAAACCGATGCTCTATCCACCTGAGCTATAGGCCCGTAGCACTGCGAGGGAAGGACTCGAACCTTCACTGCGGGATCCAAAGTCCCGTGTCCTGCCAGTTAGACGACCTCGCAAAGGTAGACACTCTAAATTTTATACATTTATTCCACTCTCTGTCAACAAACCTATCCTCGGAGAGTGAAGTCTAAAATTTTTAGAAGTTTCAACCCCTAAAAGGGCAGGTAAAAACCCACATAAATTTAGACACTTCTTTGCTACCTTCCTTCTGTTTCAATCCCTAAAAGGGCAGGTAAAAACTCTTTCACTTCCTGCATATACACCTCCTGAGCTGAGGGTTTCAATCCCTAAAAGGGCAGGTAAAAACCACCAGCGGAATGTCCCAGGTTCTAGATCTCTTGCGCGTTTCAATCCCTAAAAGGGCAGGTAAAAACGTATTTTATCC
>JBCNVF010000027.1 GCA_039630355.1 Brevinematia bacterium | reverse complement strand
CAGCAATGTTATTGTAAACACTGCAACTTATTGTGTTTCCATCACCATCCAAAAATATCCCCCCTCCGCTGGCATTAGCACTATTCCCATATACATAGCAACTTATTGTATTTCCCTCACCAAAATATAAACATATCCCCCCTCCGCTGTCATTAGCTATATTCCCATATACATCGCCACTTATTGTATTTCCCCTACCAAAACATAAACATATCCCCCCTCCGTTAGTAGCACTATTACTATATACACTACCATTTACTACATTCACTCTACTAGCCAAATATATCCCCCCTCCATTCCGACCAGCAATATTACCATATACGTTCCCACTTATTATGTTTAAGTAATAATAATCTTCTTCATCATTCTCAGAACTGCTAGCATGCTTATCCAAGTATATTCCTCCACCACTATTAATAGCACTATTACTGTATACACTGCCCTTCACTGTATTTTTACGGCCAGATAAATATATACCTCCTCCATTAGTAGCCTTATTTCCATATACATCTCCACTTATTGTGTTTGTATCACCATCCAAATATATCCCCCCTCCGCTGTCATTAGCTATATTCCCATATACATCGCCACTTATTGTGTTTTTATAACCATACAAAAATATCCCCCCTCCGCTGGCATTAGCTCTATTCCCATACACATTGCCACTTATTGTATTGTTACTAGCTTTCTCATCTAAAAATACTCCTCCTCCCCACATAGCGACATTACTGTACACTCTACCACTTACGGCGTTATTATTACCACCCAAATATATTCCTCCTCCAGAGTTATCAGCTCTATTCCCATACACATTGCCACTTATTGTATTGTTACTAGCTTTCTTATCTAAATATACTCCTCCTCCCCACTTAGCGATATTACCATATACATTACCACCTATAGTGTTGCTAATAGCTCCGTCTTCCAAGTATATCCCCCCTCCAATCTGAATAGCAGTATTATCAAAAACAACGCCGATTACCGTGTTGTGACTACCATACAAAAACATACCTCCACCATAATCAGCCCTGTTACCAGATATCACCACATTACCTATATAACTGTAGGATACATCTCCAAAGTATATTCCCCCTCCTCTATCGTGTGGATCTTCCATACTAGCACTTCCTCCTTTTATCATTAAATTGCTCAACACTACATTCGTAACATTCGTTGCAAATATTACATGATAAAGAATACCCTTACCGTCCAACTCACTATACCCTACTACCTTGTTGAAACTATTGTCCCATCCCCCTATCAGCTTCACATTGTTATTCGTTATCACCACCCCACTATCACCTGTGTCCAGACCATTACCCGGTGTGAATGAACCCCTTGTGATGTATATCTCGTTGATAGCATCACTTCTCACCTTCCCCAAAGCAATATGTATGCTCCTCACGGGTGTAGTTTTTGTCAGTCCATTGTTTGAGTCTTTACCATTGACCGACACGTATATTCTAATAGTACTGACAGAACCCCCACTCTGTACCGAACTCGTATCTTCAGCTTCCTCTGCGGCATGCACAAACACAGTCTCTATCCCTTCACCCAAGTCTTTTAGTTTGTTATTCCAGCTCTCTGTACCATCTATTTCCAGAACCACTATGTCACCACCAGCAAAACCACTAATTGGATAATCTAGCATAACCTTTGGTAGTACAGTATCACTCTGCTTCATCCCGTTCTTTGGAGCTACTTGTTGCTGTTCCAGTTCAAAAAGACAACTTGTGTGTAAAAGATAGCTAGTGGAAAGCGAAACAATCAAAATTGCTATAACAGCACCTCCTTTCATACACTCCTCCTATGACACTTATGATACCCTTAAGGTTACTAAGGATAGTATCATAACCCTAAGGGTTCTCAGGTCAATATTATATCTTTCTTACACAATTTTCAAGTTGTTTGAGGAGGGTGTTCAAAAATTGCATATAATGCTTACTGAAGTAGGATATCCGCCAACAGCAGGAAGAAGGACAAGATAAGCCAGTGGGGGGTATGAGTTCGTGAGAAGGTTGTTGGAAGAGTTAGACGTTGAGATTGTTGAGAGGGCTATGATTAGGGTAAAATCAGAATACTCTTCCACGAAAAATACCAAATCTTGACCAAACTTCAGACTAACCCTAGCTAGATTCAAAGATTTACTCTCAGTTTTGAGGTTTTTGAAGATCTGATATCAACATTTCTTTTTGTTACAGCTCTCAATTAAAATTATAGATAGATATGATTAAGACAATGCCTCACGACATAGAGGCCGAAAAGGCATGCCTAGGAGCAATAATTATTGATAACGAAAGAATCTCAAAAATCATTGATATCCTAAGAGAAGAACACTTCTATCTAGACAAACACAAGGACATATTCAGAGCGATAATGAGCCTTTACGAAAACAAGGAACCCGTAGACATCATAACACTTCAAAATAAACTTAAGGAGCTGGGTAAGTTTGATGAAGTTAGTGTCTCATATTTATCTTCTCTACTTGACATAATCCCAACCACAACTAATGTGGAATATTACGCTAGAATTGTCTACGAGAAGTATATCCTTAGATCAATAATAAAAGCCTCTTCCGAGATAATAGATATCGCAACGAAGGAAAATGTTGATATCAACGAAGCTATTGAAATGGCTGAAAGAAAACTACTTGAGTCAATTGACATAAGAAGACAGTACGACTACTTTAAGCTTAGAGACATTGTAGTTGAAACTCTTAGAGGAATCCAAAAGTTAGCAAAGGAAAAAACCGTTTACACAGGAGTTCCATCGGGGTATAGTGCAATTGACGATATGACAGGAGGGTTCCAGAGGGGTGACTTGATAGTTTTTGCTGGAAGACCAGCGATGGGGAAAACTGCCTTTGCCCTAAACCTATGTCTCAATATGTCAAAAGAAGGCAAAAAGGTACTAATATTCTCTCTTGAGATGTCTAAAGAACAACTAGTTCAGAGACTACTTTCAACAGAGTCAAAGATTGATCTAAAGTCTTTAAGAACGGGTAATATCAAGGAGTCTGATTGGGAGTCCATACTTGAAGCAGCAATAAGACTATCTTCCCTAGATGTGATTATTGACGACACTCCCTCCGCCTCAATAATTGACATAAAGTCAAAAGCTAGAAAGATCTTTGCCAAAGAGAAAGGAATTGATGCTATAATCATTGACTATCTCCAGATAATAGAAGTTCCAAAAGGAATCTCGGTAATAAGAAGTAGAAACGAGGAAATAGGATTCATCTCTAGGAATTTAAAAGCTCTGGCTAAAGAGTTAAACATCCCAGTCATAGTTCTCTCACAGCTTTCAAGAAGCGTAGAAAAAAGAGTTGACAAAAGACCAATACTTTCTGACCTTAGGGAAAGCGGAAGCATAGAACAAGATGCCGATCTTGTTGCCTTTCTATACCGTGATGAGTATTACAATCCTTCAACAGACAAGAAAAACATTGTTGAGATAATACTATCAAAGCAAAGAAACGGACCTGTAGGAACGGTAGAACTTCTATTCATAAAGGAAATAGGAAAATTTGAGTCCCTCTCGGTATCAGACTTTTCCTACGAGGAATTTCCAAGAGATGAATATGAGGAAGAAATCAATGAAGACTTTGATGAAACGTTTGATGAAGATGAATTTGAGGAGGATAAATAAATAATGTCACTGATAGAGTTCAGGAATGTCTACTTTACATACACTGGAAGAAACTATATACTAGAGGGAGTGAACTTATCAATGCCTGAACGAGGGATAGTGTGCGTTGTTACTGAGCCTGGTAACGGTAAAAGCACTTTCCTAAAGCTTATAAAGGGTATACTTCTACCAACAAGAGGCAAAGTAATTACTTTAGATATAGATACCTCAAGAGCAGATAAGGAGAAGATGATGCAGTTGCACACAAAAATCTCAATCCACTTCCAGGATGTTTTTCTCATCAGCAATATTGACATTTACACTAACCTAGCGTTACCCCTACTATACAACACAAATCTCTCACAAAAAGAAATAGAGTATGAAGTTGATAAAACTCTTGACCTGTTTGACCTAAAAACTCTTAAATACGAAATGCCCTTTAACCTAAGTCTTACGGAGGCAAAACTTGTTTCTATCTCTAGAGCATTTATGAGATCACCAAGAATAATACTTCTTGATGAGCCCTTTTCATTTCTTGACAGTTATTACAAAGCCCGCCTCATAGAGATTATGGAAGAGAACAAGACTACCTCTGAAATAATCTTTACAACTTCCGACGAGATCTACACACAAAACTCAGAATTCGTGTTATATATTCTAAACGAAGGAATCTCAAATAAAGTTTGTCTACTAGATAAGAAGACAGGTGAAGAAAAATGCTTTACTTCTAGATCCTGACGGGTATTCCGCAATCCCTCAGATACTCCTTTAACTCAACTATGTCCACTTCCCTAAAGTGGAAGATGGACGCAGCAAGCGCTGCAGTGCAATTAGTTTTTGTGAAAACTTCTAGGAAATGTTCTTTCCTACCAGCACCACCAGAAGCTATCACCGGTATCTTCACAGCTTCTGAAACTTCCTTCAGTATCTCTATATCATATCCCTCTTTAGTTCCATCTGCGTCAATACTCGTAAGCAGTATCTCTCCAGCTCCAAGCTTTTCCACCTTTGTCGCCCATTCAACCGTGTCCAAACCTGTATCTTCTCTACCTCCCCTTATGAAAACTCTATGAACACCATTTACCTTTTTCGTATCAATCGCTACAACTATACATTGAGAACCAAACCTCTCAGCACCCTCCGAAATCAAATCAGGATTTCTCACTGCAAATGTGTTTATAGATACTTTATCTGCACCAGCAAGCAACATCTCCCTAATATCATCAACACTCCTTATTCCCCCACCAACCGTAAAAGGAATTGATATACTATCAGCTACTCTTCTAGCTACATCCACCAAAGTCTTTCTATCCTCATACGAAGCAGTTATATCAAGAAACACAATTTCATCAGCCATGTTATCGTTATACACAACAGCATTCTCCACAGGATCACCAGCATCAACTATATCTACAAACTTAACACCTTTCACCACTCTACCCCTGTCTATATCCAGACAAGGAATTATCCTTTTAGCTAACATAAAAGCATTATCTAAGATTCGGAACCCAGCAGTCTAGTTTCCCAAAACAACTCTACTCACCAATCACTATAACACCCTAAAAAGCCTTGGAAACTGCTCCCAGAAACAAACTCAACATCCACACAAAACTTACTCCCTCTTATAGAAAGAATACCCCTCTATATATTTCCAATCCGGCAAGAGAACCATAACCTGAAATGGAGAAAGCTTTACACTCACACTACTCACTCTGCAAAGAAAACTCTCTCCAGAAAAGTAATCCACAACCTTAAGAGCATCATGAAAATGAGAATAAGGAATAAATACCTTCTTCTCAACGGATCTATCAGTAGGGTTTATAAAGACTATTGAAAACTCCTCTCTCCTCCTACCAAACCTCATATAAGCCAGAAAAGAGTAGTCAGTCAAAGATGAAAGATCTACAAACTTTCCTTTTCGCAGCTCTACTCTAGATTTTCTCAGCTTTATAAACTCTCTATAGACCGACATAATGCTCTTGTTCCACTTATCAACATTCCATATCATTACATTCCTAGCACTCTCTTCTCCACATTTTCCAGAAAAAAGTCCGATTTCTTCACCGTATAATACCACTGGAACACCTGGAAAAGTAAACTGCACTCCCAGTAATACCCTATACACCTCAATATCCTCACCTATAACATCAAGAATCCTAGAAGTATCATGCGAAGACAGAATGTTGAGAGAATTCAACAGCACATTGTATCTAACACCCTCTACAAGATGCCTTACCCCCTCTGAGAAAGAGTGAATTGAGATTTCACCTCTCACAAGAGAAAAAAGCAACTCTGAGAGATAATAGCTCTGTAGAGAATCTAAAACCTTACTCCATTCACCGGCAAAATTAAAAACCTCCCCCATTACTACAACATCTCTGTTAATCCTATGAGCAGTATCTTTTATCAACTTGGTCACCTTCATTCCTAAGTCATTTGCGCAATCTAACCTAATCCCGTCTATACCTTTAGATAACCAAAATTTCAATACACTTTTCTCTGACAAAATCAACTCATCCAGAACCTCGCTGTTGGTCAAATTAAGCTCTACTAGGTCACTCCCCCTCCATCTATTATATACTCCTCCATCAAATACAAAATAGTCTCTGTATCTAGAATTTTCGTTGTTAAGAACGTCTTGAAACCACCTGTGCTTCTCTGAAACATGGTTGAAAGGTATATCTAGGATCACTTTGATCCCTCTTCTGTGACACTCGCTGACAAAGTTTTCAAAGTCCTCCATTGTTCCGAGAATAGGATCAACCTCATAGAAATCCAAAACGTTATATCTATGGCTACTCACTGCCCTAAACACGGGATTTATATATAAAGCATCAAAACCCCAGTTTTGGACATAATCAAGCTTTTCCACTATACCTCTTAAAGTTCCTCCATAGAAACCTTTAGGAACAGAAACATTTTTCTCAGGTTTATAAAAAAGATCAGGAAATATCTGGTAGAGAAGTCTTTCTCTAAGCCAATTAGGCATACTGCGTTTCTTCAACTCCTAGATAAGCATCAATAACTCTTTGGTCGTTCTTGACTTCTTCAGGTGTCCCCTCTGCTATCTTTTCGCCGTGATCTAGAACTATAACCTTATCGGATATCCCCATAACTATCATCATTTGATGCTCTATGAATAATACAGTAATCCCCATATCTCTAATCTTCAACACTATCTCCATAATTTCGTTTACTTCCCTGTAGGTCATACCAGCAGTAGGCTCATCAAGAAGCAATAACTTTGGCTCAGTTGCCAGCGCTCTTGCAATCTCAAGCCTTCTCTGTAAGCCATAAGGCAAATTCTTAGCTAAAGTGTTTATATAGTTCTCAAGCCCAAGCATCCTTATAAACTCAACTGATCTTTCCTCTATCTCCCTCTCGGTTGAACGAAAATCCCTGGTTCTAAGAATTGCATCAAAAAAGGAAGCAAGCCCCGACTTACTTCTAACATGTCTTCCTATCATCACATTCTCAAGAACAGTCATATTGTAGAATAACCTTATATTCTGGAAGGTTCTAGCAATACCAATTCTTGCACATTCATAAACTTTTATGTTAGTGATATCCCTACCCTCAAATATAACTCTACCCGTATCTGGCTTATAGAAACCAGAAATGATGTTAAATATTGTTGTTTTTCCAGCTCCGTTTGGCCCTATTACTGAAACTATCTTGTTCCTTTCTATCCTGAAAGATACATTGTTAACAGCCTTTACTCCACCAAAATGCTTTGAAACATTCTCAACCTCCAGTAACACATCCTCTCTCTTCACCACAATCCTCCTCCATCATACCTAAAAACCTACCTTAACACACCATAACCATCAAACTTTCCCTAAGTTCCATACTAATAACTCTCTAGAAACTTCTCGCTACAACAAAAGTTAGTCCCCAAACCATGGATCTAAAAATCTCAACAAAGCAAATCAACTAAAATCCTTAGCACCCTCTGAAGAGAGTTTCTAGACTCTACATACAGAGTTACTCCACTACAATCTCACATACCCACGCTACCTTACATATATAGACTCTACTACCGTCTTCACACCTTTATATTCAACAATGATGTCTACACTTCCTTGACGCACTCCTCTAACTGTTACCCTTGATCCTTTTGCTGGAGAAATTTCTACAATACCAGGCTTAGAGAGAATCCATGTTGGATTCACAGGAATAGGTTTGCCTTTAGGATTTCTGCCTTGAGCTGAAAGGACAACTGTGCCACCAACATCTATCTCTATCCCTGATGCAGAACGCCCTACTTCACCCAGAGGGACATCACCAACATATACCAATATTTTTGATAACTCTTCATCCTCAACCACAACCATAGTTGCAGTTTCCTTCATTGCAGTTTCTCTTACCTTTACTTTAAACATCTTAGGACATCCCAGGAGGTAAACCACCGAACCTAAGATCGCAGCTAAAACCAATATTGTCTTCCCTCTCATACTTCCACCTTCTCATCGTCTGTAAGTATAAAAGAAAAAAATTTCCATTTGACAACATTCAATGAAACACAATAATGTCAAAAAGCAGGTTAAAAACAAGATCTTCGAGTGATGTTTTATTTCAAGTTTGGAAATCTTGTTGTTTATAATTCTGGATAAAGATATGGGCAGTATCACCGAAAAAGCTAAAAAGATTCTAGCTAAGATTGAGGAAAACTTTGAGATTTTCAGAGTAAGTGAGAAGGCAAAGCGAATAGAAGAAATATCCGATCTTATCTCCGAGGCATACTCTCACAACGATGTGCATTCAGCATCAAAGCTTTTGATAGAGCAAACCTCATTAAAAAAAGAAGTCAATAAGTGGGAAAACTTAAAGAAAGAAGTAGAAGGACTGATATCACTCTCTGAAGAAGGCGAAAAGCTGGAGGACATTGGAATACTTCAGGAAATTGAAAAAAACCTAAACCTAATAGAACAAAAATTGAATACCTACGAGATAGAAAAGTTCTTTGACCCCCTGATAGACAATACAAACTGTTTCGTCAACATTCACCCTGGCGCAGGAGGTGTTGAGTCCTGTGATTGGGCACAAATGCTTTTGAGAATGTACACGAGATTCTTTGAGAAGAAGGGATTCAACTATGAAATTGTTGATCTTCTTCCAGACGATGTTGCAGGAATAAAAGATGCAACAATTTATGTCCAAGGAGAGTATGCATTTGGATACCTCAAGCCTGAAACAGGAATTCACAGACTTGTAAGAATTTCACCCTTTGATGCTTCAAAAAGAAGACATACTTCATTTGCCGCAGTCCATGTCATTCCTGAAATAAAGGATGATGATCAGATAGTCATAGACCCTTCGGAAATCAAGATTGAAACTTTTAGGGCAAGTGGTAAAGGAGGACAGCATGTAAATAAAACTGAGTCTGCGGTGAGAGTAACCCACATTCCTACTGGACTTGTTGTAACAATACAGAATGAAAGATCTCAAGCACAAAATAAGGAGTTAGCTATGAAGATACTAAAGTCCAAGCTTTACGAAATCAGGGAAAGAGAAAAAAGAGAAAAGATAGAAGAGGTTTCTGGTGAGAAGAAAGACATATCCTGGGGTAATCAGATAAGAAGTTATATATTACATCCTTACAACTCAGTTAAAGATCACAGAACTGGAATAGAAACTACAAACACTTCCTCCGTGTTGGACGGAGAAATTGATATATTCATAAATGCTTACATAAAGTGGGATTATCTAAACAAGTCTAAGTAGACAGCTACTTGCCCCTCCATTTTCTGAAAACCACACAAGCATTATGTCCACCAAAACCAAACGAGTTTGATAGAGCGTATTCTATATCCATTTCAATCGCCTTGTTTGGCACAAAGTCTAAATCACATTCAGGGTCAGGTTCCTCTTGGTTTATAGTTGGATGTATTTTCCCGGTCTCAAGCATTTTCACAACCGCTACTGCCTCAACACCTCCGGCTGCTCCCAAGGTATGACCTACCATTGACTTAGTAGAGTTAACCTTCAACTTGTATGCATGTTCTCCAAATACACTTTTTATTGCTAATACTTCAGCTTTATCACCCAGAGGTGTGGAAGTTCCATGTGAGTTTATCAAACCAACATCTTGTGGTGAAATACCTGCACTTCTAAGAGCATTTTTCATAGCTATTGCTGCACCAGAGCCATCAGCACAGGGTGCAACATGATGGTATGCATCACCACTTACACCATATCCAACAATTTCAGCATATATCCTCGCACCTCTTTTCAAAGCATGTTCTAAAGACTCTATTACAAGTATTCCAGCACCCTCTGATATTACAAATCCGTCCCTATTCTTATCAAACGGCCTTGATGCTTTCTCCGGTTCATCATTTCTTGAAGAAAGAGCATCAATCTGTGTAAATCCAGCTATACAAAGGCCATTCAACGCAGCCTCAGAACCACCAGTTATCATTACATCAGCATCACCATTTAGAATATGCATTACTGAGACCACTATAGAATGATTTGCCGAAGCACAGGCAGAAACCGCAGTATAATTCGGCCCCCTAAAACCATACTCTATTGACACATAACCAGAAGCAGTATCCGCTATTGACATAGAGATAAAGTTTGGATTAACCTTCCTCCTTCCCTCCTGAAAAAACTTCACAGAGTTATTATAAAACTGTAGCCCCCCTCCTATCCCCGAACCTATTATTACCCCCACTCTCTCCTTATCAAGAGAGGAATAATTATTCAAACCTGCATCTTCAATAGCTTTCCTTGAGGCATATATTGCAAAATGAGTATATCTATCCGTCCTCCTCACAACCTTCTTGTCAAGAAAGTTCTCAGCATCAAAATTCTTTATCTGCCCCCCAATCTTAGAAGGAGATTCAGAATCTAAATCCTCAATCTCTAAAGTAGAAATACCAGACTTACCAGCAACTAGGTTATTAAAATACTCCTCAACTTCAAACCCCAAACTCGTTACTATTCCTAAACCAGTTACTACTACCCTCTTCGTCATTTCTCCCTCCTAAAGCTTTCCGTTATTGTAAAAATTCATCAATTTAAAAATCAATTAAACCACAAACATAACCTCAAAATTACCTATTCTCTAAATCTTCATCCCTGTCAGCAGGATTTAAACTTCCTGCTTACCTACTCCCTCTGGTTCTAGATAGCGCTTATCAACCGCAAGGTTTCACTAGACCATGAGAGAAAAAAGAAAACTTTACTTAATAGAGAAATAAAAGAAAAACCTGCCTAACTGTTAAATTTTGGAATTTATTGTAAACACAAAATGAAACTTGAAAATGATCAGTAACGAGATAATAATTGATATCGTGAGTTCTATCTCTACTGTATCAAAAACTTTCCACTACAAAAATAGTTTTCACACCTAAAACTATGCAACTTAGTGAGATAGCAAAAAGAAAAGATAAGATCATTTCCAGAATACTAAAAACTCATAACATCTCCATAAACGAGCTGAGAGAGATACTAACCTCTTATCTTGAAGGAATAAATCTCTCCTGGATGATTGTTGAGAAGTTTGGCCTTGAAAAAAAAGTTGAAAACTGGTTCATCTTCTCACAGACCCTGTTGAATTACGTTCTAAAAAACAAATTCCACTGTTACTTAAATATAGGGAGAGAGACGGAGCTAAAGGGATGCAGATACCTTTCTTCTCTAGGTTTTAGCATAATATCCTTAAATTACCACTCTAGGAATGGTGAGGTGGATATAATCTGCTATGACGGTAAATCTATAAGATTTGTTGAAGTTAAAAGCACATTTTCAAAATTTATTCCTGAGGAGAAGCTTAGCAAAGGAAAAGCTAATAAAATACTCACTGTATCCGAAGATTTTATTAGCGAAATAGATTATCAAGATGTTGGATATGACGCTTTAGTTTTGAGCGAGGGCATATTTAAGTATTACAAGGACTACCTTGTATAGAAAAGATGGGGACAAGGATGTTCCCAGGATATACACGAAGGAGGGACAAGGATGTCCAAGATTAGGGTAAGGCAGTCTAAAAACCGCCTCCGTTCCAGCCTCACGGAGGAGGAGATCAAGGAACTGAGGAGTAAGATAAGAGATCCAGCCTACATTGACTATGTAACATCTCAACTTGCCTCAATCATCTTCTCTAAGATTGGTAAAGATATAAACTTAGATGAATTTTCTCCGAAACCCCAGAAACAGCCAGATCAATAGCACCTTCGGCCTGTAGTCTATTCCCAAAGAGAGATCCCTCTCACAGGGATCTCTCTACATATCTTCTTAACCACTCCTTCATCTCATTTCTAACCTCAGAATGCTCAACTAGAAACCTTATGAACGCTTTTGAATACTCAATCGGTGTTCCTGTATCAAAAAAATCCTTACCATCAACTTCAAGTCCCACCACCCTTCCCATACTACACAACTTGTTCAAAGACGAAATATGATAAAACTCCCCTTTCCCTCCAAACCTATCCCATTCATCCCTAAGCAACTCTATAAGCTCATTTGTGAAAAGGTATCTTCCTATTGCAATGTAACCTGACGGAGCCTCACCAGGCTTTGGTTTCTCAATAACTTTTTCTACCTCAAAAAAACCACTCTTTTCCACCACTTTCACTACCCCAAACCTTGAAACATCCTCACCACTTTTGTTAACCAAAGACAATACACTCTTTCCAGTGACTTTGTGTAAGTCAATAAGCCTTTTACTCAGAGACGGTGATGAAATCACTATATCATCAGGATAAAGCAGAATAAAAGGTTCTCTACCTATAAAACTAGAAGCTTCCAAAATAGCATTACCCACCCCCATCATCCTCTTCTGCCTAACAAAACATACATTAACACTGTAAGGCTTTATCAACTCTTCTTTACCACTTCCCTTAAAGAATGTCTCAAGCTCAAACTCTACATCAAAATAGTCATCTAATGTTTTCTTTCTTCTGCTAGTCACAACAATTATATCTTCTATTCCAGCTTCCATAAGCTCAGCCACAGCAAAATGTATTGAAGGGATATTATACAAAGGAAGCATCTCCTTAGGAACAGTTTTCGTAACTGGAAAAAACCTACTTCCATAACCTGCAGATATTATTACTCCCTTCATCATTAAACCTCCCCAGCTACGGGTCCACACCCTCTACCTCAACTCTTTGATTTTGGAAAACATCCTACCATCGTCATAAAATACTTTATAAAATACTTTCACAACCTTACCAACAAAACTATCATCAGAAACCATATCAGTAACTACAGAAGCAAAAGTAGCAAAGCTAAGCTTTGAATACACCGAAGCATCATAGAAACCCTTTGGAAAAACACCATACGCTTTACTAAACACAAAAACAAAACTAATCACAAATACTAGCAAAAAACACAACTCAAACCTTCCCATAACCCATCCCCCATGACCTAATACTTATAAGATACATCCCTAAGAACACACACCTTACCCCCCGATAAAACTATATCCTTAAAGCCATTATAAAAAAGAATACCCCCTTCAAAAGGCCCCTCAATCCTAACAATCTCCAATTCCTTATTCACAAAACATAGATAATTCTCCTTCACAAACTGCATATACATAGGATTACCATACATATCAGGAAGATTATGGTTGAAAAATGCAAATATTTTTTCAAGCACCAGAACAATAACATTGTATCTACTAAAATAATATCCACCACCTACCTCTAGCCATTCTCCCACACTACCTCTGTGCCCCACCTCCTTAAGAGAATATCTCGTACCTCCGACTTCTATGTGCGTGTTTAATTCCATAAACTTCTTAACAAGGCTCGGATCATCAATAACCTCAGGCATATTCCC
>JBCNVF010000026.1 GCA_039630355.1 Brevinematia bacterium | reverse complement strand
GGTATATTCCAAAGAATCTGCTACCACTTCAAGGATTGGAACAATGTTTCTAATAGAAACACCCTCTCTTAGTAAGTTCTGCAAAACCTTCTGCACTATACCTAAATTCTTGCTCGGCTCAACTGAATCCACAACCGCGGGAAAAGAAGTCTTCAGAGTATCAAGAATGTTTTTAACCTCCTGTCTTCCAAGGAAGTCACTAGCATGTTCCTTCACTAGTTCTGTTAGGTGCGTAGCAACAACAGAAATAGCATCAAACACATCAAGTCCATGGCCTTCTGCCTGTTTTTATTATCCAGCGTTATCCACCTTGCTGGTAAACCAAACGCAGGTTCCACAACATCTATTCCTTGAACACTAAACTCCTTAGGAGGATTTATAACCATCAGTCTATCAGGATATACCTTGTATCTACCAACCTCTACCCCCCTTATCTTAACAACATACTCATTAGGGTCAAGAGAAACATTATCCTTTATTCTTATAGGAGGGACAAGCACCCCGAGTTCCTGCCCAATTCTCCGCCTTATCAGCTTTATCCTATCAACAAGATCACCTCCCTGTTCCTTATCAACGAGTGGTATCAGATTATACCCTATTTCTATCTCCATCGGCTCAACAGACAGAACTTCTTCAATTGTCTCAATCTGCCTCTCTTTCTTCTCCTTCTCCTTCTCAATACGCTCTCTCTCTTCCTTTTCTCTAAGCCTAACTTCCATAGTTACACCAAGCCAAACCAAACCTCCACCAATAGCAAAAAGCTGTAACGTTGGAAAGCCTGGTAATATCCCAAGAATTGCTAAAAACCCACCAGTAATATACATTATCCTCGGCTGTATAGTTAGTTGTTTGACCACATCTTTACCAAAGTCCTCCCCTGCAGCAGAGCGTGTGACAACTATACCTGTAGCAGTAGACATAAGAAGCGCTGGTATTTGCGTAGATATACCATCACCTACAGCGAAGAGAATATAATTTCTTATAGCACTGCTTATATCTTCCCCCCTAAACACTGTCCCCACTATCAAACCACCAATTATATTTACAAACACAATTATAACAGCAACTATTGCATCACCTTGAACAAATCTAGACGCACCATCCATAGCTCCATAAAAGTCAGCTTCCATCCTAAGTTCCTGACGACGTCTCCTTGCCTCATCCTCAGTTATAAGCCCTGCATTGAGATCTTCGTTTATACTAAGCTGTTTCCCTGGTAATGCATCTAGCGTAAACCTTGCTGCAACCTCAGATACTCTAACCGCACCTCTAGTGATAACAATAAGTTGCACTACTACCAAAATTATGAATATAACCAAACCTATAACAACATTATTACCAACAACAAAGTTTCCAAAAGCCTTTATTATCTCAACATCAAGACCTGCACCCTTTGAAAGAATAGCCCTCGTTGTGGAAATATTGAGTCCTATCCTAAATATAGTCACAATAAGTAAAATCGTAGGGAAAACAAAAAAATCAGCTGGCTTTTTAACATAAAATGTTGTCAAAAATACACCCAGCGTTATAGTGATATTGAGTGCAATAAGAGCGTCTAGAAGAAACGAAGGAAGAGGAATAACCATCATTACTACTGCAAAAACAGAAACAACTACAACCGCTATGTCAATCGGAAAACGCCCTGAAGCTAAATTCAACTAAAGCTCCCCTCCTACTCCTCAATGATTAATTTTAAAGACATCACCTCTCTCTTTCAATATCCAACGCTCCTTACACACCACTATGTAGCTATAAAACACCACAGTAAGTCTGTAACCAATAAACACCCTTTAGAACCAAAGTGAGTGAGTAAGAGCGCAAAAAGTTCAGAATCTTGCTTACTCACCAATTGAAATTGGAGCTCATTGCTGAAGTTTAGTATATTGAACTTTAAGTAAAGTTCTGTTAGAATTGGTATTGAGAATGAGAAGTTTTAAGTTATTGAAATACATCTCTCTTGGAATATCTACACTACTAGTATTCTCAGTATTCTACATCATATTCAACTTCACAAAAAATCTAAACACAATCCAGTTCATCATCATAAACGGTTTATCAATAACGGTTCTATACTTCACTTTTAACTATCTATCATCCACAATTTACAGAATATCCTCAGGTTTTATACTAAAAAACAGATGGAATGAACCTGTATCCAATTTCTCAAATTACCTAGAGTTAACAATAACAAACGATGGATTAGTAGAAAATATAAGGAAATACCTTGAAATAGAAGCAGGATTTTTGGTAATACTAGAGGAGAGAGGCAAAGTAATATACAAAACCCCCTCTAGACTACTAGAGAATGAAACTGTTGTAAGAAACATAATATCTATTGAAAAACCTGAAGGAATAAAGTTTATAACTTATGACCAACTCTTCAGTGATAAGCCAAAGTATGAAGTAGGTGTCTCTATAACCAGTGATGATATAACAATATACATCGTTTCAAAGTATTTTCCCTTAGTAAATAAAGGAATAATAGAAAGTATATATGACAGATTAAAAGATTTCGTAGCTAGGAGAAACATAGTTGAGAAAATGTTTGAAGTATCAGCACTTACACACGAGTGGGAACTACTATCACAAGTTCAAAGGTTCTTTTTACCAGAAAAAATACCTGAAATAGAAGGTTTGGATGTAAGTGTTTTCTTTAAACCACTTGTAAACGTAAGTGGAGATTACTACTACATATTGCCCACCGGCGATGGAAAAGAATACCTATTTGCAATAGGAGATGTTTCAGGTAAGGGACTAAATGCTTCACTTCTTATGGCTGTTATAGTAAATGCAATAAAGATAAACAAGGAAAACTCTCTTAAAGAACTTGTATACGAAGTTGATAGAGTCATAAAAGATTTGGAATTTGAGGGAAAGTATACAACATTATTTGTTGGAAGATACCACACTGAAAATAGCACAATTGAATTCATAAACTGCGCTATGCCAAAACCTATGCTGGTAAGAGACAACGAAATAAAAACTTTTCCCCCGAATCTTCCTATTCTAGGTATAATAGATTTACCAGAGTATGAAAGCACTAAAATCCAACTGAAAGAAAACGATATACTACTTATAGCCTCCGATGGCCTTGTAGAAGCAAGAAACTCTCAAAACGTTGAATACCAAAACACAGATAGACTGGAAAAGATATTGCTAGAATCTTCCAAACTATCTTCAAGCGAAATAGCAAATAACATAAACCAAGATATCCAGAACTTCACTTTAAACTCTAAGCAAACTGATGACATAACATACATACTAATAAAAAGGAGATAGTTTATGACAGAAGCATTGGTTGGGTATGTATCATTTCTGGTACTACAGGCAATAACTTGGTTTTTTGTAATTAAGAACCCTGAAGTACTCAAATCAACAAACACTAGATTAGTTGTTCTAATAGTACTTCTGGCATCACTTATGGCCCTTTTTATATCAGTGTCCTGGGATACAGCCAAATTACAGTTGTTCGATATAACAAACATATCCTTAAGGACAACTTCGGCTCTAATGGTAATAGCCAACTTATTAGTGTTCAGGCTAATCTTAACATTCCCAAAGGAACACAACCTCTTAATAGTTGATATAATACTTGCAATAATAGCAGTTATACCTCTATACCTACTATTCTCCACGAACTTAATAATCGCAGGGGTAACATCAAAAGAGGGAATATTATACAGACTTGAAGGTAAGTATTACTCTCTATACTCCTTGATAGCATCGCTTCTATTAATAGTATCAACTATAATAGGCATAGTAAGGGCAACTAAAACACAAGAGAAGATATACAAGTTACAAATAGTCACAATAGTGATCGGAACCTCCTTATCTCTACTTATAGCTGTGGTGATAGCAATGATCATACCTTTAGTTTTCAAAACATTTAGGTTTTACTACCTATCACCTTTACCAAGCTTTATCTTAGCAGGAACGCTAATCTTCGCCGTAACTAGAACTAAGTTACTTAACATATCATCAGGTATCTACAACACCACCGTAATATTGATATTCACAGCAATAATCGGCACTTTGGGTGGAATAGTATTCAACGCTTTGTCAAAGCAAACTACCATACCTCCAGACTTATTACCAGTAGTAGCACTAGTATCATTTCTAGCAATACTTGCCCTAAGTAAGTATCTAGAACAGTATGTTAGGGAAATACTTAAATTCAAATCTCACTATCTTGATATTCTGAAAAAGAATATATCTTCCATTGACCTTACTAAACCCGAAGACGAAATAGTTAAAAACCTTGTCAAAGCAATCAAGGATAACATATCCTCCTCAAAGATAAACATATTCATTGAAAATGAGATAGGAATCTTGGAGAATATTTTTTCAGAAAACAATGTGACGAAAAGCCTTGACAAAACGGACAAAGCTCTCAGCATCCTGCTCTCATACAAAAATAAAAATATCTTCTTCATGTCAGAGATACTATCTGATCCTATACTGAGGCGAAACGAGCACACAGTAGGGAATATGCTTAGGGGGTTAGAATCCGAAGCTATAGTTCTTGTGAAAGACGGAGAACATATCATAATGATCTTATCTCTTGGGGAAAAAGAAAACGGTTCTCCTTACGATGACTACGATTATAATGCCATTAACCAAATATATACCAACCTATTCACCATTGGATACATACTAAAGAACCAAAGAAAACAAAAATCAATCCTAGTAGTAAATAGAGAAATAGAAATGAGTAAATCAATAATAGAAACTATGATTTCTGGTGTTTACAAACCAAGTAAAAACATCTTAGACTTAGAGTTCATAACAAGATCAAGTAGTGGATTAGGTGGAGATTTCGTTGATATAATACCTCTATCAAAAGAGAAGTATATGATAATAGTCGGAGATATATCTGGAAAAGGAATAACAGCGAGTATGTCAATGATTGTAATAAAATCTTCCATTAGAACACTCATCAGAAAAAAAATCAAATTCAAAAATATAATAGCCGAGCTTAATATAATAATAAAAGAGAACCTACCCAAGGGAACATTTTTCAGTGGTGTTTTCATAGTTGCTGATATCTCCCAAAATAGCATATTTTTTATAAACAATGGAATACCTGTAATGTGGCATTACTCATCAAAAACTCACAGTATATCTCAAATTCAAGGAGAAGGTAAAATACTAGGGTTTGTCAAGGATATTTCAAAATTAATTGATGTAAAAAAGGTCTCCTTTGAAAAAGGAGATATCATAGCTATTGCAACAGATGGTTTTACTGAAGCAACAGCAATTGATGGAACTAAATTCAACTTATCCCTGGTAGAAAAAATAATTAAGCAATATAATGATAAACAGTCAAGCGAGATACTAACGAGAATATTTGACAGTTGGTATGAATTTTCAAACAGGCAAATAAAGGACGATGTCAGCTTACTTGTCTTTAAAAGACCATAAAAATATTATTATTATAGAGGAGGTTTAACTATGGAAAAGAAGTTAAATATTGAGGTCTCTGACAAAGGTAAATACTATTTAATTAAACTGAAAGGGAGTGTAAACTCTTACACTTACGACGACTTTCAAAAACAATTGTACAGTGCAATTGAACAAAAGAGCGTCTGTATTGATTTAAGCGAAGTTGACAACCTATCCTCTGCAGGACTGGGAACTATAATGTATGCAATAGAAAAAGGAGAAGAAAAAGGATTTAAGGTGTATGTCCTAACACCCTCTCCGATAGCAAAAGAAGCTATAGAAGCAACAGGCTTTAAAGAGATGTTCAACATCATCCACTCTCTAGCAGAGATAAAATGAAATATGTAATGTCATTGGAAAATAATCCAGATTCCATATACACTATCGCACAAACTGTAAAAACACTCAATCTAAACGAAAAAACAAAACTAAAGACCACAATAATCCTAACAGAGATACTTGAAAACGTCAACCACTATTCCAAAACTAAAAGTGTCACTATCAGCATTAGAAATAAAGTAAGCGGAACAACGATACTTGTTATCTTCAGATCTAAAGAGTTTGAACTATTCATAGATAAAATAGAAAACACTAAAATATACTTTAGCAACGCAGATAAGAGATACAGAGGACTGGGAGTAATAATGTATCATAACCTTTCGTCATCGGTGCTATATAAATACAGCAACGAGTGTGTGAAGATCCTTATCCATGTAAAAGATTGATATCTTTCTTCCTATTGTAAAAGAATTTCACATAATATTACCTACAAATCAGGCTTTTATCAAGCCAACCTGTCAACCATTAATCCTATCATCTAGATCTCTGTTAACCACAATAAAGCCTAAAACTTGTAGGCGGATATAGCCTTTTCTCTGCAGTTCCTCTGGGCAAATACTTTCTTGATAAGCACCTAAAAACTTGGCGTAAGGCAAAATTTGTAACTGACGAATGCTACCCAGAAACAAAGAGAGTAGGTAGCAAACTTTCTCACCTAATGGAAATTGGAATTCATTCTGTTAACCAAATTTCAGTTGCAATTCACTAGAATTTGAGATTAAAATTAGTATTTAGGATGAAACTCAAATACACGCCTATCGGTAAATTCTTCCGCTGGATATTTGTAAGTTTTAAAAAACTTTTCCACCTCAGAGATTCAACACATCAGATATCACTAGGATTCGCTTTGGGTGTATCTATTGGCATATTACCTACTTTTGGTTTTGGAGCACTGATAGTAGCAACCTTGGCTTTCATAATCAGATTTAACATCTTCTCAGCGTTAGTAGGAAGTTTGATAAACAATCCACTTCTTGTGCCGTTTTGGGTAGCAAGCAGTTACAAAGTTGGGGAACTGATAACTAAAATTGGAATCAACTTCTCCGAGAAGAATGTTATTCAAAACCTCCTCGGATTCGGGATATCTTATCTTGTAGGGAATATAATTCTTTCAGTTGTATGCGGATTCATAAGCTACATCACTATATACCTACTCATAGAGATATACAGGTCATCCAAAAGCAATTTGAAAAGTAACCAAAATACCCAGTATCATTCTTAAGTACTTAGAGAAATGCAACCTGAGCAGTTGATAGAAATAGAAATGAACGTGAAAATTGACGAATTTGAAGGCCCCCTAGGACTACTCTTCTGCCTCATAGTCAAGAATAAACTTGACATAACAAAAATATCCCTTCTTAAGATTGTAGATCAGTTTCTAGAGTTTTCCGAGTTCCACAAGCCAGACCTAAAAACATCGGCAGAATTTGTAAGAATTGCCTCAATTTTAGTGTATCTCAAAGCATCTGCATTGTCAAATAACCTTGAACACACAAGCAAAGAGATAGAAGAAGAAACAGAAAACCTTTTATCTCAACTTAAGGTTATAAAGAAGTTTAGAGAAGCAGGAGTTTTTCTAAAAATGAAAAGAAAAGAGAGAAAGATGATGTTCTCTAAGCTTACCAAAAGAAATATAGCACGGACAAGGCAATACTCAGTTGATGATATAGTGAGATTAGCAGTAAAATATTTTATCAACACACAGAGGGACAGAAAATTCCAATTAAAAAAATACGAAGTCAGTGTTTCTAGTAAAATAGAAGAAATAAAGAAACTTTTGGAAATTAGGCATTCATTTAACTTCTCAGAACTTGTAATATCTCAACCCATTGCCCAAGTAATAGCCTCGTTTATGGCAATCCTTGAAACCACAAAATCTGAGATAACCTCTCTTGAGCAAAAGAGAAACTTTAGTGATATTCTGGTATTAAGGAGAAACGGAGTAAAAGTTTTGTAGACTTCTTCTCTCAGACTTGACTACAATCCTGCAAAAAGTATATTATGAGGGATATATGGAAAAGGAAGTTACACTCACGAACGACCAAATGCTTAGATATGCAAGGCATATAATACTTGAGGGAATTGGAATAGAAGGACAAAAGAAATTACTCAGTAGCAAGGTGCTAGTAGTTGGGGCTGGGGGGCTAGGTTCTCCAGTTATGTACTATCTATCTGCCATAGGGATAGGGAAGATAGGAATAGTAGAAAACGACGTTGTTGAACTATCAAATCTGCAAAGACAGATCATACACGACAGTCAACACATTGGTGTCCACAAAGGAGAACTAGCAAAAAAGAAGATAAACGCTCTAAACCCTGAAACTGAGGTAGAGCTATTCAAAACCTTTTTAGATGCCACAAATGCAACTGAGATAGTGAACAAATATGATGTAATCATAGATTGCACAGACAACTTACAGACCAGATTACTACTAAACGACACTTCCTATCTTTTAGGAAAACCACTTGTGCATGGAGCAGTCTCAGAATTCACAGGACAAGTCAGTGTCTTTATCCCAGGTGAAAATACTCCCTGCTACAGATGCATATACGAAGAACCTTCTACTGAATTAACCACATCTTGCAGAGAAAGGGGAATTCTAGGTTCAGTAGCAGGAGTCATCGGAACTATCCAAGCAACGGAAACTATAAAAGTCATATTAGGTATTGGAGAATCTCTTGTAGGGAAACTACTGGTGTATGAAGCTCTAAAGGCAAAATTTAGTATATTCACTATCAAGAAAAATTCCTCTTGTCCACTATGCAACAAGAACTTAAAGATAAAAAACCTATGAACTAGTTTGTAACCCAAATAACTTATTTTAGCGTGTCACCGTCCTAAAAATAGTATATACAAACTACCACAAATCAACCATATCATCAACTTCCCTAAACTTCTCAACAAACAGATCAGTTTCTGCGGTAAGGTAGTCAAAGTATATGTAGAAAGGTCTTCCAGGAACTATATCGTTCATATCACAAACAACCTTTATACCCGTTAGAGACAATCCTCTCTCCTCAGATACTTTATAGTTTTCTTGCTCTATAAACTCGGGGATGTTGACTTCAAGCAATTTCCATCCCGAAAAATTGAGCTTTCCTATTGTTATCTCTTTCTCTCTATTCATATAATCCTTAACTAAGATCTTAATAGTATGAATATAGTTTCTACCAACAACCCAAAACTTTATCTTTTTGGTGATACCCGGTATTTTTATTTGCCTTACAGGCCTAACTAATATCTCTGCAGGCCCTCTTTTGAAGAAGTTAACCTTTACTCCCAAAACCTTATTATTCTTATCTTTTATACTAGCAAGAGCTCTCGGAAATCCATCCCTTGTCATGAAAGAAACAATCCCAAAATCTCTTGAAATCTTCGCCTCCCAATCCCCAGGAACCTCAAAATCTTCAACAAGTACTGGTTGAATCATCTGTTTCGCAGTATCCTTTATTTCCGCTTCAGTAGGTTCCCCTAAAATCCTAAAACCCTTAAGGTACTCAGATGTTTCCTCTTGCTGTGCCTGAGGCTGTTGCTGAGAATACGCTATTCCACCAACTGTCATAAACAAAACTATCAAAAAAATAGCAATTACTCTCCTCATAAATTTACCCTCCTTACAATAATCGGAAAAAACTAAAAACTACCAAGCAATTTTACCAAGATCATCACCATCAAACCTCTCCATATAAACATCCGTCTGAAGCTGTAGGTAGTCAAAATACACATAAAACTTATCCGCCCTCTCAGTCGGCGCAGCAGTAAGCCTCATTTTCACAAGACTCAAAGGTCTCGTAAAAGGAACATAAGGTTCATACTGAGGTATATAATTAGGAATAGAAACCAAAAAATTCTTCCAACCAACATGTTTTATACTACCAGCTTCTATTCTATAGGTATATCCCTTATAGTCCTTAACATATATATCCATAACCCAATTATAATTCCCACCCCATACCCAGAAATCTATGGTTTTCGCAACTCCTACAAAACTTATGGGTTTGTTAGGAACTACATCTATCCAGTTGAATCCCTTTCTGTAATATGCAGCCTTAATACCAAAAACATTAGTCTGCTTAGCCATTACTGCCTCAAGCAGACCTGACGGATGTCCAGGAAAGTATTTATAGTCACAATATGCCTTATCTATAACCTCTTCACCAGTCTGGGGATCTTTTATCCTTGGAGCAAAAAATGAGAAATTAGCACTCCATTCAATATCCTTGGATTTATCATACTCATCACCAAAATCAGAGATTAAAATCGTCTGCATATTTACAGTCCTTCTCCCTACTTCTGTGAAACCAAAAGGAAATAACGAAGTGTTAATAGTAAAAATCAGACCCAACAAAATAATAACCCTCGTTAGGTGTCCCATACAAGCCTCCAAACCTAATTGTAAATTTCGGTTACAACGTTTGGCAACTTGAAAATGCAACTATCATATATAATAATTAGACATCGGCTCAAATACTGCCTGCTGGAGATGATATTCTGAGAAGGCGGAATATAAATACTCCAGCAAACTATAACAACTTCATAACGGGTAAAGGCATGGAATACCACATAAAGGATATAAACCTAGCAGATGTTGGATACAGAAAAATACTATGGGCATATCAAGATATGCCGGTTATGAGAATCATTAGAGAGCGTTTTAAGAGGGAGAGGCCACTTCTTGGAGTAAAGATAGGCGCAGCCCTACATGTTACTACCGAAACTGCAAACCTTGTTGTAACTCTTAAGCAAGGCGGAGCAGAAGTTTTCCTCTGCGCATCAAATCCCTTATCAACCCAAGATGATGTTGCTGCTTCATTGGTAAGACACTTTGAAATTCCCGTCTTCGCAATCAAGGGCGAAGAGAGAGATACATACTACCATCACATAAGGGAAGTCTTGAAAAGAAAACCAAACATCACTCTAGATGACGGCGCAGATCTTGTTTCTACCCTCCACTCGGAAATGCAGGAACTGATCTCTAATGTCATAGGTGGCACAGAAGAAACAACAACGGGTGTGATAAGGTTAAGAGCAATGGAGAAAAACAATGTCCTAAAGTATCCAATAATTGCTGTAAACGATGCAATGACTAAACATCTCTTTGACAACAGATATGGCACAGGGCAAAGCACAATAGATGGAATCATGAGAAGCACCAACAGACTCATCGCCGGAAAGTATTTCGTTGTTGCAGGATATGGCTGGTGTGGCAAGGGAGTTGCTATGAGAGCTAGAGGCATGGGAGCAAGAGTAATTGTAACGGAAGTAGATCCAATCAAAGCCTTAGAAGCAGTCATGGACGGATTTGAAGTTATGCCCATGAAAGAAGCTTCAAAAATAGGTGACTTCTTCGTTACTGTCACAGGAAATAAAAATGTGATAACCAGAGAACATATCCTTCATATGAAGGATGGAGCAATAATATCTAACGCAGGACATTTTGACGTTGAAATAGATCTAAGCACTATTGAATCACTGGCAGAGAACAAAACTGAGATTAGATCAGGTGTGACTGAATACTCTGTAAACGGTAAGAAGGTATACATTTTAGCCCAAGGAAGACTCGTAAACTTAGCAAACGCTGAAGGGCATCCTTCAAGCGTAATGGACATGTCCTTCAGTAACCAAGCTCTTGCCTGCGAGTTCATTGTCAAAAACCAAGGGAAACTACCAGCTAAGGTTCTTCCCGTTCCCGAAGAAATAGACAGAGAAGTAGCAAGACTAAAACTAAAATCCATGGGAATAGAAATTGATAAGCTTACCGAAGAACAAGAAAGATACTTATCTAGTTGGACGGAAGGAACATAATACTCTAATTGCCTCAACTTACTATGCCACTTGATAACAACCTTCTCACTACTCCAGATTGTAATAAAGTCTTAAACTCAACAACTAAGCATTGTTTTCTTCTTATTCTTTTCGCAGTCCCTGTCGGGACTGAGTAAATACTCCTCTCAACAAATAGAGAGACTCGTGTGAAGTGAAACTTTTTGATAAGACAAACACTGTCTAAAACCAAGGGAAGTAAATAAAAAGCTTGGAGCCTTGATTACTCACTTAATGAAGATTGGAATCTATTGCACCAGCTAGAGCGAAATAGCAAAATCCTTAAGTTATAGTTTATAATTTCCAGAAAAATTTCTCAAAAGAGGGGTGAATATGGGAGAAGCTATACCGATTGAAAGGATAAGAAACATTGGAATAATCGCCCATATTGACGCTGGTAAGACAACTACCAGCGAGAGAATACTATTTTATACTGGCAAAATCCACAAAATGGGTGAAGTTCACGAAGGGGATACCGAGATGGACTGGATGGTCCAAGAAAGAGAGAGAGGTATTACTATAACAAGTGCTACAACAACCTGTTTTTGGAAAGATCATAGAATTAACCTTATTGATACTCCTGGACATGTAGATTTCACTGTTGAGGTTCAGAGATCCTTGAGGGTTCTTGATGGAGCGGTTACCATACTTGACGGCAGTGAAGGAGTTGAACCACAATCTGAGACAGTGTGGAGGCAAGCGGATGAGTATAAGGTCCCCAGAATAATATATGTCAACAAGCTTGACAAGGTAGGTGCAAATTTCTACATGTGCCTAGAATCAATAAAACAGAAACTTGGGGTAAAACCACTACCTCTGCAGATACCAATAGGCCATGAATCTTCTTTTGTAGGAGTTGTTGATCTTGTTGAGGTTAAGGGTATATACTGGGATACAGATGAGCTTGGTAAAGAATACAGAGTAGGAGATGTTCCTCCAGAACTAAAGGAAAAAGTTGAATTCTACAGAAATAAATTAATAGAAGCAGTATGCGAAGAAGACGAAGAACTCCTAGAACTTTATCTTGAGGGAAAGGAACCAGATGTTGCTACCATCAAGAAGATGATAAGAAAACTGACAATTCAAACAAAGGCATTTCCCGTAGTTGCAGGAACATCCTTAAGAAACAAAGGAATCCAAACACTTCTTGATGCCATTGTGGAATACCTGCCAAGTCCTCTTGACCTACCACCCGTAAAGTGCTATAAGGAAGATAATAGCATAATTGAAAGAAAACCATTAGACTCCGAACCTTTCACAGCCCTAGCATTTAAGGTAATGACAGACCCTTATGTGGGGAAAATAGTTTTCACTAGAATATACTCAGGTATTCTGAAATCAGGAATGTATGTTTACAACTCCACTAAGGATAAAAAAGAAAGAGTATCAAGAATACTACTTATGCATGCAAATAAAAGAGAAGAAATAGAAGAAGCAAGAGCGGGAAATGTTGTAGCAATAGTAGGACTTAAAGATACAACCACTGGCGACACTTTGACTACAGAAAACTCTGAAAGAATTGTTCTTGAATCCATTAGATTTCCTGAACCTGTCATTGCCATTGCAGTTGAGCCGAAAACAAAAGAAGACCTAGACAAGCTCTCAAATGTGTTAGCAAAACTACAGGAAGAGGACCCAACCTTCAAGGTAAAAACAGATCCCGAAACCAACCAAACCCTCATTATGGGAATGGGAGAATTACACCTTGAAATAATGGTTGATAGAATGATCAGAGAATTTAAAGTCCAAGTCAATACTGGGAAACCGCAAGTTGCCTACAGAGAGACTATTGAGACTAAAGCTAGAGCAGAAGGCAAGTATATTAAGCAAACTGGAGGTAGGGGTCAGTATGGACATGTATTTATTGAGATTGAGCCACTGCCGAAGGGAAGCGGATTTAAGTTTATTGATAAGATTGTTGGCGGTAGAATACCTAAGGAATACATTCCTGCTGTTGAAGCTGGTGTAAAAGAGGCTATGGAGAGTGGCGTAGTTGCAGGATACCCAGTAGTTGACGTTCAAGTTACCCTATTTGACGGCTCCTACCATGAGGTTGACTCCTCAGAAATAGCATTTAAGATTGCAGCCTCAAAAGCATTCAAGCAGGCTATGAGCGAAGCAAACCCGATCATTCTGGAACCAATAATGAGAATTGATGTAATAACACCCGATGATTATCTAGGAGATGTACTGGGAGATCTTAACTCAAGAAGAGCCAAAATAATAAATGTAGACCAGAGGGGAAATACCAGAATCATAACTGCACACATACCACTATCCGAAACATTCGGATATACTACTACCCTGCGATCTCTAACTCAAGGGCGAGCAAGTTTCATAATGGTTTTTGAAAAATATGACCCTCTACCAAAAAACTTGTATAATACTATCCCAACTCTTAGGGTTCTATCAGAAGAGAGCTAGAACACTTATGCCGGCGTAGCTCAGCGGCAGAGCAACTCACTCGTAATGAGTAGGTCGTGGGTTCAAGTCCCACCGCCGGCTACTTTAAAACCTATATCCCTTTATCCTCCTCATCTCTAGCTCCACTTCCTTCCTCTTAAGCTCTTCCCTCTTGTCATATTCCTTTTTACCCCTACATACACCAATCTCAACCTTGCACCACTTGCCATCCTTTATATAAACCCTCAAAGGTATCAGTGCAAAACCCTTCCTAGCAACCTGTCCAGAAATCCTATCAATCTCTTTCCTATGAAGCAAAAGCTTTCTCTTCCTTTTAGGATCAGGCCTAAAAACACTAGATGCATGGTAAGGGGATATGTGCATGTTGTGAACAAATATCTCACCACCCTCCACCAAACAAAAAGCATCATCAATGTTCACACTATGTTCTCTCACAGACTTTATCTCACTCCCCTCAAGCACAATTCCTGCTTCATAAGTATCAATCACTTCGTAATTCTTCCTCGCCTTCCTATTAGTTGAAACAACCTCCACAGCCATATCAACCCATCCTCACTAATTTTATAATTGAACCTACTACTCAGTTTCAAAACCGAAAAAATCCACATCCAGTCCACCCAAATACCAAAACAATTTTTCCCTTCCATTTACAACCTCAGCATACTCGTAACACCATCTCAGATAGGGCATATCACCATCAGGTCTTTAAATTTAACATTCTCTCATTACATCATTTAGAATTTTGTTTATGAGTAGAAAAAAAGATGGAGAAATTAGTAGAGGACTTAAGAAGTATCTAAAAGCAATATCAGAGATAGAAGCCGAGAAGGGGATAGTCAGAGTCAGTGATATTGCAAACAAACTTAATGTATCAATGTCTTCTGTATCTTCCTCATTACGGAAATTATCCAGCATGGGATACGTAAATTACGAAAAACACTTCTTTGTCAGATTCACAGTCAAAGGTAAATCACTCGCAGATAGACTTCATTACAACTTCACAATACTTTACAGATTCCTCGTAGACATCCTTAAGGTAGACGAAGCTACCGCCAGACAACAAGCAGATGAGATATGCACTGATACTTACGATGTTGTAGTACAAAAAATTGATCACTATCTCAGAAGTAACCCATGGTAGATAAAACCAGTAAAGCTGATATAAAAAATCAACTTATCCATCTCTACAACTCTGGAGAATTTGGCAAAGTAATCTCAACTGTAGATAACGAAATTGACGAAATAGGAGAAAGTGAAATAGATACCTTGATAAAGAAGATCTACGCCTTTTCCTTAATAAGAACTGGTAACATTCCAGAGGCACAGCGTATTTTAGAAGATATTCTAGAAAATTACCCCGAGGACTTTGAAACTCTAAATGCTATGGGATATATTCAAATCTTTAAGGGCAACAAAACCGCTGCTCTCAATTACCTACTTGACGCAGAATATTACGCCCAAGGTGATGCAAAAGAGAAAATAAAGAAAAATTTATCCTTATTTTCGGAAATTCCTGACATCTCCACTCTTAGATCCATTGTAAAACCAAAAGAATTTCTAGTGCTAAACCTGCCTAAAACCACTAAATCCAACTTGAGATCTAGAACAAAGCAACTATTAAACTTCGTCAACTTCATACTTAAGCATAAGTTAGCAACAGCTACTTTAATCGTTGTGCTAGGTGCAGCATTTGTTTATCTACTATTTTCGCCAATGTTGATTCAACCTAATCAAAGCAATAACACTGATACCATTTCAAGAAACATAAGTAGAATAGAAATAGATACCGCAACCAAACTTATTGAACCTAAACCTATACTCACAAACAACATAATTCTATCTGATAAAGAGATCATTTCCCTCTTTAACGAACTCAGAGTTCTATTATCAAAGAACCGTAACTCAAACAGAGCTAGATTCATAGCAAACTACCTTCTTAATTCAAATGCATCAACTCAGGTCAAACACAAAGTTGAGGTATTGAAAACATTTATGGAAGAACCTGAAGTCAATCTAGACTGGCAACCTATCTACGAAGAAGTGAACTCAAAACCAATACTCTACGACGGGGTCTATGTTATGTGGAGAGGCAAGGTAGTAAATGTGGTAAAAGGCGAAAATAGCACAGAGTTTACGTTTGTGATCTACGGCAAAAGTGAATCAGTAATAAGGGGATTCATTAAGGCAAGAATGAGAAATTTCTTAGAAGGGTTTGTAGGACAAACTATCACAGTGCTAGGGAAAATTTCAACATCTAAAGATATAACTCTTGAAGTTGTTAAAGTCATAGAATGAAACACTCATGAGGGTAAGTAAGAAAAGCTTAGAATCTTGCTCACTTGCCTAATGGAAATTTGGAATTTATTGGACACATTTCAGTAAATTTGTGAAGTTTGCGCTATTTATGTTAGAATGTAAAATTATGAAAATTCTACTTACGGGAGCGTATGGACAACTAGGAACCGAATTCAGGAAGTTCTTTGAACAAAATAACATCCAATATATTCCAGTAAGTAGAACGAAGAGAGAGAACAAAACTGTGGCTGCAGATATTACGAATCAAGAGAAGATGGAAGAAATTTTTAGAAATGAAGCTATAGATTTGCTCATAAATTGTGCTGCTTACAACGATGTTGATAAAGCTGAAGGGGAAGGATTTAGAAATGCATGGTTAACAAACACCTTTGCTGTAAGTAACCTTGCCCTAATCTGCAGGAAATATAACGTTCCGATGATACACTTTTCCACGGACTATGTATTTAACGGAGAAAAGAGGACACCTTACACTGAAGAAGACAAACCCATGCCTATATGCAGATACGGCTGGAGCAAACTTGGAGGAGAAGAGTTTCTAAGATACATTTGGGAAAAACACATATGCCTTAGAGTTAGCTGGGTTTTTGGTAGAGGAGAAACAAACTTCATAAAAAAACTTCTTAAGTGGTGTGAAAACGGAACAGTAAAGGTAGCAACCGACGAAATCTCTTCCCCCACTTCCACCGAAACAATAGTCAAAGCTTCATGGAAACTCTTCAAAGAAAAAGCCTTCGGCCTATATCACCTTTCAAATGAAGGAGAGTGCAGTAGGTATGAGTATGCAAAATTCGTTCTAAAATCCCTTAACTGGAAAGGAAAACTTTATAAGGCAAAACAATCTTTTTTTAAACTCCCAGCAAAAAGACCAAATTATTCAAAACTTGACCCTTCAAACCTGAAGAAGGTAATAAACCTTGAAATCCCCCATTGGGAGGAAGCAGTTTACACCTATCTCAAGGAGGAATATGGAATATGAAGCTTTTGGTTACAGGTTGTGCAGGTTTTATAGGAACAAATTTCGTCTACTACTACCTGAGAACCCACAAAGACTGTCTAATAGTAGGACTTGATAAACTTACATATGCAGGTAACCTTGAAAACTTTTCCAAGCTTACCGAAGAAGAGAAGAAAAGATTTATCTTCGTTAAGGGCGACATAAATAACGCTGAACTGGTAAACCATCTCTTCAATGTATATGACTTTGATGTAGTCGTAAATTTTGCTGCAGAATCACATGTAGATAGATCAATATTTGACCCTCATATATTTATCCAGACTAATGTTTTAGGGGTGCAATCCCTCCTAAGTGTAGCTATGAACTTTTGGAGCAGTAGTAGCAACTGGAAAAACAACAAAAAGTTTATTCAGGTTTCTACTGACGAAGTTTACGGTTCCCTAGGCCCAGACGGCTACTTCACCGAACTTTCACCTCTTGATCCGCACAGTCCTTACTCTGCAAGTAAAGCCGGTGGAGACCTTATAGCCAAAAGCTACTATGATACATTTGGGTTTCCCGTAGTAATAACAAGATGTTGCAATAACTATGGACCTTATCAGTTTCCCGAAAAACTTATACCACTTATGATATGGAACGCACTAAACCACAAAGAACTACCAGTCTACGGAGACGGGAAAAACATAAGAGACTGGCTTTATGTTGAAGACCACTGTAGAGCACTTGAGCTAGTAATAGACAAAGGCAAAATAGGAGAAGTTTATAACATCGGCGGACACAACGAAAGAGAAAACATATACGTAGTAAGAAGAATTATTGAAATCCTTAGAAGAAAGGTAGGAGACAACAAAATAACTGAAGAACTTATAAGATTCGTCAAGGATCGCCCCGGACATGACCGAAGGTATGCTATAGATCCGTCTAAAATAACCAGAGAACTTGGTTGGAAACACACAGTATCCATAGAAGAAGGTTTAGAAATTACAATAGACTGGTATCTGAACAACTTAGACTGGGTTAGGAATGTAATCTCTGGTGAATACCTAAGATTCTACGAAAAGAACTACTCTAACAGATAACAACCAAAACGTATGACCGATCTGCTAATACCAATAGTCTCAACAATCAAGTACGAAATATCCCTTTTTAGAAAACTTATTAACTCAAAACAACCTTACTACTCTGTTTACATCCTCACTCTAATCCTTAAACATTTTGCAGAATTCATCTTGCTAAATGAACTGAAAACACAAGCACGTGCATTCAGCTATCTTCAGCTTCTTAAGGAGAAGAACATCATCTCCAAGGAAGAAGAGGAATTCATAAATGTCTGTGTTACCCTAGTGCGCAGAAAAGATAAACTTGTCAAAGAGTATAAGACAGTAGATGTAGAGAAAATGGAAAAAATCGTAAGAAGAATTGAAAATATCATTCTTTCATCAGCATCTGATATTTCTTGATCTTAAGAACCTCTTCTTTAAGCTCCAATAGTTCAATTACATCTTTAAGTTTTTCTATCTCCATATCCCTCTTTGAAGAAATTTTCTCTAGAGAATCAAGTATATCCCTTAGAGTTTCAGAGTAAATTCTCACTCTTTCATACTCAGAAATTTGGCCCTTCTCAGTCCTACTATCTTCTTTCTCAAACTTTTCTAGGCTCTTTAACAGCGAATGATACAAGTTAATATACTTGTCTTGATATCTTCCAAGGAGAGATTTTGCTTCTTCAACCTTACCCAAAGATTGAAGTGACGTAAAAACCATCGTCAGAACCAAAGTTTCAACTCCCTGAGAGTCACCAATATTTTCCAAATACTCACTACCATAACGGTAAACCCTACTAAAATCATTTAACATATAAGCTGAAAATATGGTGTTATAAAGCGACTTTTTGTAGATAAAGTCATCCTTCCTCTTAACAAGTCTCTCACCAAACTTAAGAGAATTGACAAAGTCCTCCATCAGAAAATAGGACTCACATAGGTAGTAATCTATACTTCTCTCATTTGCCTGTGTTCTGGGAATCTCTAGAAGGATTTTTACTGCATTAGAGTAATTACCCTCTGAGATAAGTTTAATAGCTTTGGAGATATCTTCATCTCTCGGAAACAGCACCGAGGATGTAAAAAGCAACAGTATTACGGCAAAAACCCATAACTTCAGCATACTACAATAATCGGAAAGTCAGTAGCTTTTCTACCTATCACTCGGCAATGAACTTATCAAATACCACACTTAGTATTACTTCACCATACTTGCTCACAAACATTACTTCAACACATGGCGAAGAATAAGATATAACTCTTCCCTTGTATCTGTAAAATACAGGACTTGATATAGAATAGTTTAACCCTCTCCTATAAGCTATCTCCATAAGCCTTGAATTGACTATATTGCCAAATTCTCCAATTCCAGACAACATAAGTTCTTCATCCTTGGGAACTTCATCTATTTGGTAGATCTTCTTTATCGTCTCGTAAGCTAGTTTTTCATCAAACTCATATATTACACTACCTCTGAAATCGTTCTTTATCTTAAAAAGAAATGATATCTTTTTTTCTATTTTCTTACCAGTTTTTAAATTCACTTTATCCTTATGTATCTCTATACCTAGCTTAGCGAAAGTCTCAACAATTGCATCTACGAAAGGGTTAACGATCTCAAATCTCATAAACACCTCCGAATTGCTCAATCAGCAAAAACGAAATTATAGTCTTGGCATCTTTTATTACACCGCATCTTATCATATCCATAATCTCCGAGTGCTCAAGAATCTCCACTTCAGTAAATTCATCCTCATCCAATCTCTTTTGAGTTTTTTCCAAATCCCTGGCTAAAACTATGTGGATCTTCTCTGAGCTGTAGCCCACTGCAGGATAGTATTCATACAGTTTTGTAATTTTATTAGGTTTATATCCAGTTTCTTCCTCAAGCTCCCTTATAGCTCCATCTGTAACGCTTTCGCCCGGCTCTAACTTTCCTGCAGGAACCTCAAGAACGCTATCATTTACTGGATATCTAAACTGCCTAACTAGAACAAACTTATTCTGACCTATAACCGGAACTATTGCCACAGCTTCTGGGTAAAGAACATAGTCTTTCCTCATTACTTTGTCATTAAACTCTATCTCATCAGAACAAAATGAAAACGCCTTACCTTGGTAAATCAATCTCTTCTTTATTACTCTAACCTCATTCATGGTTGATATTATTTATGAGAAAAAACTCTGCTTTAAAGTTTCAAACCAAAACTTAGTAAACTCTAACTTCAAAATTGATAGCTGAACTTTCATTCTCCAGACAGTATTTCCAATGGAGTAGGATAAAATCCGTCCTCTCCCCACCTTCTAGCAAGCTCTCCCAGCATTTTTACACCTAAAGTCACCCCCTTTTTTAAACTCTTAGTAAAAGCAATATTACCTCCTACAAGCCCCGCCAGTATATCTCCTGTGCCAGCTCTAGCTAAAACTGGTGTATTTAAATCCGATATCCATATTTCTCCATCCGAGAAAAATACATAATTTACATTGTCCTTAAGAACCAAATTAACCCCAAAAGTTCTGGAAAACTCCCTTCCGAAAAGAAAGGCTCTACCCCTAACCTCACTTACCTCCGCTTTTACTAGTCTAGCAAACTCTCCAACGTGAGGTGTAAGAACTATCCTATCCTTATTAGGTAAAGATCCCCAGAAATTTGGTCTTTCCGAGAGAATATTTATCCCATCTGCATCTATTACAAGAATGTTATCCAACCCCATGACAAGTTTCTCAAAGAAATCCCTAGTGCTCTCTTGTGTTGTTATCCCGTTTCCAATAACTACCACATCATCTTTTCTTATAATCCCAGAACCTAGTATAAAGTCCGCATCTTCTTTAGAGAAATATCCCCGTTCACCCGAAGGAACTGGAATTGAAACTACATCTGGAGCAAAAACCTTTAAAGCAGTATTGAACTTCTCAAGAACAAATGCAATTATATACCCCGCACCAGTTTTAGTAGCTCCTCTTACAGCAAGCATTAACGCACCCAGATACTTCTCACTCCCACCTATAACAACCACCCTACCATTACTACCCTTATTACTATCTACTTCTCTTTTCGGAACAGAAACTTCACTATCCTCGGAGAGATAGTTTATGCT
>JBCNVF010000025.1 GCA_039630355.1 Brevinematia bacterium | reverse complement strand
TCTTAAAAGCACCCAAGAAGCTTGGTATGGAGGAAATTCTGTGACTAACAAACTGTCCAGAAGCAAAGAGGCAAGTAAACAAAAAGTTGAATCTCATCTGCTCACTTGATGGAAATTGGAATTTATTGAAAGTTATCTAATGAGATCTAGGGTTGTAATAGTTACAAGTGTTGATTGCTCTTGAGGAAGTTTTTTTGAATTAAACTTAAGTTATTGATTAAAATATTACCTAGGAGATGGGAATGAGGAGAAAGGGAGTTTACCTTTTTACATCTGAGTCTGTTACGGAGGGACATCCTGATAAGATAGCTGATCAGATATCAGATATGGTGCTAGATGAACTTATAGCAGGTGATCCTACTGCTAGAGTTGCGTGTGAGACGGTTGTTACCACGGGTTTAGTTTTTGTAACTGGTGAGATAACGGCAAATGTTCACAAATTTGATCTTGATGAGAAAGTTAGAGAGAAGATAAGAGAAATTGGGTATAATGACAGTGCTATGGGTTTTGATTACAAAAGTGTAGGGATAATTTCTAGTCTGAAAAAGCAGTCTCCTGACATTGCTATGGGAGTTGATACAGGTGGGGCTGGTGATCAGGGTATGATGTTCGGTTACGCAACTGATGAAACTCCGAATTTCATGCCTCTTACTATTGATCTAGCACATAAGCTTGCTAGGCAACTAGCTACAGCTAGGAAGAGTGGGGAATTGCCGTTTCTAAGACCTGATGGTAAAACACAGGTTACTGTTGAGTATGAGGACGGAATACCAGTTAGAGTGAGAAATGTGGTTATTGCTGCACAACATTCTGAGGAAGTTTCTCAGGAGGAGCTTAGAGAACTGATAATAGAAAAGATTATAAAGAAGGTTATTCCTGCAAGTTACCTTGATGAGGAAACTGAGTATTTTATAAATGCAACTGGTAAGTTTGTGATAGGTGGACCTCAGGGAGATTCAGGATTAACTGGCAGAAAAGTTATAGCTGATACCTATGGAGGCTGGGCTAGACACGGCGGTGGAGCTTTCTCTGGTAAAGACCCTACCAAAGTTGACAGAAGTGCTGCGTATATGATGAGATACATTGCAAAAAACATAGTTGCCTCAGGCCTTGCTAAAGAATGCGAAATCCAAGTAGCTTACGTGATCGGAGTTCCTGAGCCGGTATCACTGGTAGTCAATACCTTTGGCACTAGTAAAGTTCCTGAGGAAGAGATAGAGAAAACTATTTGGAAGCACTTTGAGTTAACACCTAGAAGCATCATTGATTACTTAAATCTAAGAAGGCCAATATACCAAAAAACGGCAGTATACGGCCATTTCGGTAGAGATCCAGAAAAGGAGCCAGAGTTTACGTGGGAGAGAACCGACAAAGTGACAGTTTTTAAAAGCTTACTTTAAGGAAACTTACTTTAGAAGGTTCGTTTTGTTTGGGAGGGGAGCTATGAGAGAGTTAAATGTAACATCGTTTGATGATACTGTTAACAGATCACCGCTCTGTATAGTTGATTTTTGGGCTGAGTGGTGTATACCTTGTAAGATAATTAGCCCAATCCTAGATGAACTCTCAGAGGAGTATAAAGGTAGGGTTGACTTTTTTAAAGTCAACGTTGACGATAACCCTGAGTTGGCTTCAAAGTTTAGAATAACAAGTATTCCCACAATACTGATATTCAGATATGGTGAACCTATTGACAAAATGGTAGGAGCTCTACCAAAGCAAAACATAAAACAGGTTTTAGACTCTTATCTATAATTTTGGTTTCATCCCTATAGAATGTTCCAGTAGTTGTTGATGTATTTGTTGAATTCTTCCAAAATTTCTTCACCAAGGTCCGAAAGCACAGGGGTTATCACTTCCCCATTCGTTGGTAGGGTCATTTCCTCTACTGTTGTGTAGACTGTGGATGGTAGAGTCTCAGTGTTATATCCACCTTCAAGCATGAAGACTACTTTTCCCTTTCCAGAAGACTTTAAAATAACATTTACTATATGTCTAAATCCCGTATCAGTTAAGGTCATTCCACCTAAAGGGTCCGAGAAATGTGCGTCAAATCCAGCGGAAACTAGCAAAATCTCCGGCTCAAATTTTTTGAGGATTTTCCCCACCAAATTCGTGTAAACATACGCAAAATCGTTGTCTCCAGTTCCCTCAGGTAAAGGTATGTTTACCGTAAATCCAATACCATCGCCCCTTCCTATTTGGTTGAAATAACCTGTGCCTGGATAGAATGGATATCTGTGCGTTGAGATGAATAAAACTTTATCTGAATCGTAGAAAATCTCCTGTGTGCCATTGCCATGGTGCACATCAAAATCTACAATCGCAACTCTGGTTAGGTTATACTCTTTCATCAAAACACCTGCAGTGATAGCAATGTTGTTGAATATACAAAACCCCATTGCTCTGTTACTACAAGCATGATGTCCTGGAGGCCTAGTTAGCGCAAATGCATTGTTCAGATTCCCTTCCATAACCTCAATTCCTGCCTTAACACACAGCGAAGCGGACAATATTGCACATTCAACACTGTTCTCACCAATAATAGTATCAGGATCTAAAAAAATCTCCTTTTTGATATCCTTATACCTCATTATTGAGTCAACATATTTTTTATCGTGCACCAGCTCTAGAGACTCTCTAGATATCATTTCGTTTGATATAAAGAAATTCACTCTGTCTCCAAGAAGATTAAGAAGTTTAATGTAGGTATTCCTTGTCCTTGCAGGTTGCTCAATGTGATAAGTGTTTTCTAAATGTCTCTCCAAAAAAGGGTTGTAAAAAACACCTGTTTTGTTAATTAGCGCTACATCTTGCATAAGTTTAGTGTAAAGTATCCTCTTGCTCTTTCTCAAGAAACTACCCAGAATCCCAATAAATTCCAATTTCCATTAGGCAGGTAAGCAAAATTCTAAACTTTTATTACTCACTATTTGGGTTTTGTTGGTTATATGAGACTTCACTTTATATCTAACTTCTTAGGTCTTATCAAAAAGAGTATTTACCTATGTTCCTATAGAGACCACGAGAAAAACAAAAACCATACCTAGTTGCTAAATTCTGGAATTTACCGATCTCTTCGGTCTCTAGTTGAACATTGAGTGAAAAATCAATTATACATTATCTCTGTGAATACAAAAGAACTTAAACTGTTGCTGACGTTAATAACGCTGATAATGTTCCCAGTTTTAGGAACTAGCTTTACGATATCTAAACCCAAGGTGCTTTATGATAGGAGTGCAAACGTAATCTTAGTGATGCTCTTCATTGAAAAACCTTCTCAGAAAAACCTCTCAGAGATGATCAGAAAAAACTTGGATGTATCAATGCTAGTGGAAGTAAAACTAATGAGGAAGGATTTTGGTATATTAAATATACAAACAGAAATAACTAATGTGATTCTAGAATATAAATTGTCGTATGATTTAGTTACAGAGAGGTATACTGTGCATAATCCTTACACCTTTAAATCCTACGAAAGCCTGGAGAGTCTTTTCGAGCTGTTTTACCCCCTTTTGGTTAAAATCGACCTCCACGAACTAAAGGGTAATCCTGACTTTGAAGAAATATACGAAACTACAGAGTTCTTTATATCATCTAGGGCTAAGATAATCTATATGAATGTAAAACCTCCTCTCAACATAATAGTGTCTCTGATAGGACTGGGAAACTACGAAAGTGAGGTTGCGGTATCGGATATGTTCAAGATAAAGTAGTGTATGAGAGTAAAGATTATACTTACTGCTCTCATAGTTTTCATATCGGCGATACTTTCGATTTTTCTCTCCGATTGGCTTCACAATATCTCTCTTAAAGCAATAAATAGAATGACAAGCTTTGTTATTTCATTTCTGATAGTTTCATCACTACTGGTCTCATTGCTTCTCGTAATAAAGGCCTTTAGGGAATTTTTCAAAAGGAAATTAGGCTCAAAGATAAGGTTCAGGCTTATAGTTTTATTTCTAGCACTAAGCCTGATCTCAACCTTACTACTTTCGTCAATATTTGTGTTGGTGATTGATGCGTTAAAAGTTACTATAGAGTCAAGGGAGGGAGAAAGAGTATCAGATATATCAAAATCAATGTTAAAAGAACTTTCTTGGTACTACAAAGAAGTTTTCAGTGACTTAGAATATTCTCTAAAAAAAGTCCCTCAGAAAAATGTCAAAGTTCTAACTGTTACAGCATACGAATACTCGGGTGACCAGATAGTTAGCAACATACTAGAACACATAAAAAGCTCTACCATGGATAGAGGGAGAAGCATAGTGGTTGTAGAGGATAAGGAGTACGCTTTTGCGTTTGAAAAAAGCAGTTATCTAAAGGTAGCATATGTCCAAATAGATCAGAGCAAATACAACCTCAAGAGGGGACTGTCTAAAATTCTTCAAATTTCAAGCAATAGTGAATTCTTGTTTTACGATATTCTTGAGAAATACCTTCCAGTCATTTTACTACTTCTGAACATTCCGTCGCTTTTTGTGTCTATATTGGTTGCTTATCTGTTCTCTGAGTATATCTCAAGGGGAATATCTAGGTTAAGTGAAGGTATAGCTGAAGTTTCAAAAGGCAATCTTGAATATACTATTTCTGAGAGAGGAGCAGTAGACGAGATAAAAGACTTGGTGAGAGAGTTTAACAGAATGACTCTCAAGCTTCTGGAGGCACAGTATAGAATAAGTAAGATTGAAAAGATGGAGCTTTGGAAAGATATTGCTAGGAAAGTGGCGCACGAAATAAAAAATCCCTTAACCCCAATAAAGCTTTCAATACAAAGGATTCTTGCAAACCCTGATGTGGAGGACTTTAAGGAAAGAGTTTTATCATCTCTTTCTTTGATAATTGAGGAGATAGATAGAATAAACAACTTGGTAACACAGCTATCTAATTTTGCAAAGATCCCTCCTCCTATGCCTACAAATTTTAAGTTTACAGATTTAATGAAAGACATAAGAGAGTTGTTCTCGGGTCAAGGAGTAGAAATAGAGTGCTTCGTAAACGGTGAAGATTCAATGTATGCAGATTTTGATCAGATGAAACAATGTCTTATGAACTTGATAAAAAATGGAATTGAAGCATCCCAAGGAATATCAAACAGGATAGTTGTTAGGTTCTTAAAAAACTCCGACACTGTGGTGATAAGTGTTAGAGATTTTGGTGTAGGGATTCCAGAAGAACTGAGGGATAAAATCCTAAATCCGTACATAACGACGAAGAAGACGGGAAGTGGGTTAGGGTTATCAATAGTTGAGACTATAGTGATAAATCACAAAGGGAAATTGTACTTTGAGTCTGAGGTAGGAAAAGGAAGTGAGTTTTTTATAGAGTTACCTTTAGAAGGTTAGGGAAGGGGAGTTAGAACTCAATCTCCTCAAGCTTTTCGCCAATATTCTTTGGTAGATTTGAATTCATCATACTGAGACTACTACTCGAGAGTTTATGAGAAAAGGAGTTTATAATGTTACCTTCTTCATCGTATATCTCAACATCAACATTCACTTCTACTCTACGAATCTTCTCTGAATGGAAGTCTATCTCCTTCTCTTGAGGTTCCGAAACTTTGACGAGGACTAGTACAGAATCTTTGGGTAGAAACTTCTTAACCTCATCGTAGCTATCAGAAGAGACTGAAGTAAAGGAAACTTTTGAAATCTTGTAGCCTTTTCTCATGACATAGCTAGCTAGAGCTGAGGAAAGTTTAGAGTTATGTGTATAGGAATTGTGTTTCTCATTTAGGACAATAATCACGGCATTTTTTGCTTTTGAGGCACTCATAAACCATGTTGCTTCAGATTTGACCAGTCTAGCTTTAATACTTAACTTACTTGCATCCCTTTTTGATTCTTGGCTTATTGTTGATAGAGGAGAGAAGTCAAGGTTAAGAAATGCCCTTATACAGAGCTTTTTGTCTTCAAACTTTACTACTCTTGAGACATCGCAAGAAACAAAGCCATCTTTATCGCTGGTGGCCGAAGGATTTATTTCAGCCCCTCCAGAAACCACTTTAAAACTTATGTTAGCATCCCTTACGGGGACTTTGTTACCTTCAAAGTTGTAAAACACCCTGAATTTTATGCTACCGCTTTCACCTACACCAACCTTTTTCCCATTACCCTCAACAATCTCAATGCTAATCCTAGAGAGTATATCCTCTATTTTTTTGATTATCTCGGGGTAAAGCATTTTTCTTTCCTCAACGTTTAAGGAGTTTCTTGCAGCAAAGGCATACGAAACAATGGCATTTACAAGTTTTCCTTCACTCACAAATCTATCGCCTTCTTCTATGAATTTATCAACAGACATTATGGTATCTTTGTATATTTGCTCAAGTCTTTGCCTCTCTTCAAGAATTTTAGATTCAGGATACTTCACTAAAAGGTAAACAGTGTAATTACCATCCTTTCCTTGAGTTGAGACTTCTTCCTCTGGAACTGGGATGTAAATTCTAGCTTTGCTTTTTACAACTATGTCCTGTTCTATCTTCTCCATTACTTCGGAGGATTTATCGTCAGAGATGTATAGAAACTCTTTTTTTGCTTCGCTGGTAATTTCGGCAAGAATAGTTTCAAGAAGACTAATCTTTATATTATCCATAGCTTCTTCTCTAGCTTTCACAATGTCTTTATTCATCCCCATTCCAACAAAATAAATGTATCCCCCCTTTTTAAAAACAGGAGTGGATATCCACTCAGGTAACTTCTTTTGAGTTTGTCCATAGGCTAATTTAGGATCAGAAAGAACAAAGTTAGTAAGGCAAGCCAGAAGGATAACACAGAGCATATTGAATAGATACTGCATGATATGCTCCTAATTCTGAAAGTAGGGGGGTATCCCCCCAGAAATTAGTCCTCTGCTTCGTATAGGGACTCTATAACCTTTTCCATCTTCTTTTTTGCGGACTCTGGTATGTTGGGTTGCTGTTGTTTTGTTTTTTCCCACGCACCTGTGACTATCTGCTTGAATACTCCCATATCCATCTGATACCTAGCTACATAGCTAAAGTATCTCTGAGTTGGTGTTCCGTCAACATATTCTTGAAGTTCGGCCCAGTATTCATCAGTTCTTGGTAAAGGTGGTATGACCACATTTTT
>JBCNVF010000024.1 GCA_039630355.1 Brevinematia bacterium | reverse complement strand
GCTAACAATGTTTTTGAGGATATGGTTAATGGAGAATTTACTGATCCATTTATAGCTACTAATTCTGATGGAAGTAATATCACAACCTTTGTGCCGGTAAATACTAATGTTATCCTTTATAAAGTGAGTCTTTGATTTGTGGGAGAGAGGTTAGCCTCATTTGCTTCATACTAAAATCTCTTAGATGCCAATTGAGAAGGGTATTTATCCAGTCCCGTCAGGGACTGCGAGAGAAAGAGGAAAGGCTACACCTAATTGAGAGTTTTAGGCTTTACTACTGGTGCTTCACGGAAAAGTCTGTTTTTAAGTAGGTTTTGATGTTCTTCTTTAAAAGTGAGTTTGATTATCTTGAAGGGAGTTATTGATAATTCTTTGCATATGAGTGAATGGAAGAACAAGTATAGGGATTTGATTAATTTTTACAAGACGAAGAATATTGCTGTCTTGATGGGAGGTCTTTCTTCGGAGAGAGAGGTTTCCATAAGGTCTGGTGAGAATGTTTACAATGCTCTTGTTAGTCTTGGATTTAAGGTTACGAAGATGGATGTTGATGCAAACATTGCTAGAAGGTTAGTGAAAGATAATGTTGATGTAGCGGTGATAATGCTTCACGGAAAGTATGGCGAGGATGGTGTAATCCAAGGTGTTCTTGAGCTTTTAGGAATTCCGTACACTGGATGTGATGTTCTTACTAGTGCGATAGGTATGAATAAGATAGTGACTAAGGAGTTATTAAGGAGCAATGGAATACCAACTCCTGCGTATGTTAGGCTTACTCCTTCCAATCCTGATAAGTCTTTTGAGGACATAATGGCTCTTGGTTTGCCTGTGGTGCTGAAGCCTGTGGATGAGGGTTCAAGCGTAGGGGTAGAGATAATAAGGGATGAAGATCAGCTAAGAGGTAAGCTTAGAAATTATCTGAGAAGGCATCCAAACTCGTTTGCTGAAAAGGCAATATTTGGGAAAGAGATAACTATGGGGGTTATAGGTAAAGGTGACGATTTGACAGTCCTACCTATTATGGAACTTAAGCCTAAGAAGGAGTTTTACGACTATGAGGCAAAGTATACAAAGGGAATGACTGACTTCGTGATTCCTGCTGAATTGACTCAGGAGCAAGAGAAAGAGGTAATAGAATACACTAAGAAAGCTTTCCGAGTTCTAGGTTGTAGAGGAGTTGTCAGGTTTGATGCTATAATGTCAGAGGAAGGAATACCATACTTTCTAGAGGTTAATACAATTCCTGGTATGACGGAGACTAGTGATATCCCTGCTATGGCTAAAGCTGCAGGAATGACATTTGAAGAAGTGGTTCTTAAAATTCTGGAATATGTTGAGTGGTAAAGATAAAGGTTGAGTGGTCTTTGGTTAAAACATCTCGTTACTTGCTTTTTCGGTAAGTATGTTTCTTAGGGTGTGTATGTAAGAAGTTTTTGATAAGTGGTATTCTTGGAGTTTTTGGGGTAGCTGTTTAGTTATAGCATTTTTTTCACACCCATTATTTTTGTTGTTAGTCCATATAGGTTTATAAATCCTTTTGCATCTCTGTGGTCGTAAAGATCTACTCCTTCAAATGATGATAGTTCTGGGTCGTAGATTGAAAACTGGCTTTCTCTGGAAACTGCAATGATGTTACCTTTGTAGAGCTTCAGTGATACCTTACCTGTTATGTGTTTGTTTATCTCGTCAAAAAAGCTATCAAGAGCGTATCTTGTGGGATGGAACCATTTTCCTGTATACACAAGCTCTCCATACTTTATTGCTAGGATTTCTTTTAGAGCTACGGTTTCTCTATCCCATATAAGTTGGGATAGAAGGTTATGGGCAAATTGTAGGATTGTAAGGCCTGGGGTTTCATACACTCCTCTTGACTTTATCCCGACTAATCTGTTTTCCACTATATCTACTCTCCCTATCCCGTTTCTGCCACCTATCTTGTTTATATTCTCCAAAAGCTTATAGGATTCCATTTCTACTCCGTTTATAGCAACTGGTATTCCCTTCTCAAACCATATTTCAACCTTTTCGGGTTCATCTGGTGCCTGCTCTGGCGAAACAGTCATTCTGAAAATTTCTTCATCGTAGGGTTTTGAGGGGTTTTCTAGTATCCCCCCTTCGTAGCTTATATGGACGAGGTTTGAGTCAATACTATAGGGTTTTTTGGTTGTTACTTCAATTGGTATACCATGTTCTTCGGCATACTTTATCATATCTTGCCTTCCTCTAAACATTTTTAGGAAGTTATCTTCTTTCCAAGGAGAGATTATGTTTAAGTATGGAGCTAGGGCTCTGTAAGCAAGTTCAAATCTGACTTGGTCGTTGCCCTTACCAGTTGCTCCATGAGCTACAGCGTCTGCTCCTTCCTTTATGGCGATTTCTACCTGCTTTTTAGCTATTACCGGTCTTGCCATTGCTGTGCCAAGAAGATAGTTCTCATACTTTGCTTCGGACTTAACTACTCTCCAGACAACATCTTCCACAAATTCTTTCCTTAGATCCTCAACATATACCTTACTCGCACCTGTTTTTAGAGCTTTGTCTTTTATTTTGTCAAAATCTTCGTCTTGTCCAAGATTTGCAACAAATGCTATTATCTCGGCGTTGAAGCGGTCTTTCAGGTATTTTAGTATCACAGAGGTGTCTAAACCTCCTGAATATGCAAGGACTATTTTCATACCTTCCTCCAAAGCCAAATAATTATAACTTCCACCAATATCCGTTTCAAATTTGCCTAAAGCGAATCAATGAATTCTGATTTCCACTGCGTGAGTAATCAAGACTCCAAGCTTTTCTCTTGCTTACTTCCTTCAGTTCCAGACAATGTTTGTTCAATTATAAAATTTCACCTCCTGCCAAGTCTCTTAGGTGTTTATAAGGAAAGAATTTACAAGCAGTCTTAAACTGCTAAGAAATGAAAGAAAGATACACCTGTTATTAGTATTATTTTATTTTCTTGTTTTCTTGCTAAGAGTGTTGGGATTGTTTTAGAATTCCCGTCTAAGAGGAGGATGAGATGCTAGGAGTGATTGTAGTGATCTTGATAATGTTAGTTTTGGGTGTTTACTTCTTTTTGCTAGTTAGAGCTATTACCTCAAGGAGCAAAAACAAGGTGAAGGCTACGGTTATATTTGGTAGTATTTTGCTGACTCTTACGATTGTGGTTCTTTTTGCTCTTGCTGGCAATGTGTTTGCTGAAGAGACTCATGCTTCTTCGCAGACCTCGCATGATACACAGCCTGTTCAAGCAAAAGAGGATCCTCTAGCCCTAGGACTTAAATATATTGCATCTGCACTGGCTGTAGGAATAGCAGCGGTTGGTGCTGGTATAGCAGTAGGACCAATTGGGGTTTCGGCTATTTCGGTTATAGCAGAAAAACCTGAGATGTTCGGAATAAGCTTGATATTCGTAGGACTTGCTGAAGGAATAGCTATCTACGGCATAGCAATAGCTATATTGATTATGTTTGTCATATAATTTCATAAGAGTATACCCTTTTATAGTCAGTTTTCTAGAGATTCAATAGTTTGTGTTCTGTTACCAAGGTTGACAAACGTGTCTAAAGTATCTAAATTTTTAGTTAGATAATTCCTATGTTTAAGGGAGCTGAAGTGGATAATTATCAAGAGATAGAGAAAGTTGTTAGAAGTGTTGTTTTTAACTTTGTTAAGAAAAACCCCCAGTATTCCAATATGGTAAGTGATCTACTGCAGGAAGGCATGGTTAAGGCTTTGGAAGTGATGAGAAAGTTTGATCCATCAAAGGGGGTGAAAATGAAAACATTTCTTAGTAGATGCATAAAAAATGAGATAATAAACAGGCTCAAGGAGGAGGCTTCTAGATCCAAGATACTTGGGGCAGTTGAGGAGATGGAGATAGTAGACACGAGAAGCCTAAGCTACGATTTGAATTTGCTTGAGAAGCAGATTAGTGCGTTTATAGAGTCAAACCCTTCTTTGTTCTCGGAGGAAGATAGAGAGATCATAAACCTTAGGGTAATGGGGTATAAGTATGAGGAAATTGCTAAGAAGATAGGTAAGAATAAAAAATACATTGACAATTCGTTGCAAAAAATAAAGCGTATTATCTCTGAAAAGTTCAAGTTATGAATTTTGTTAAGCTTGTTTTTGTGATAATACTCTCGTTAGTTATACCCTTGGGATTAACGTTGACTTATTGTGATTCTCCTAGGACGAAAGTTAAGAACATGAAGATTACGCAGAATATTGATAGAAGCGATGCTTTTGTGTGTGAGAGGATAGTGAGTCTGTTTAGTAACAAAAGCATCTTTGAGGTTGATAAATTAACCTTTGAGAAAGAGATAGAGTCATTTTCTAGTGGAATTAAGGAAGTATCGGTATTCATATACCCGCCAGACTCAGTGCATATAAGTGTTATGTATAGGGAACCAGTGATAAAGGTATTTGTTGGAGGTAATACTTACATTTTGTATGATGAGGAATTGAACGAAGTGAAGAATTACGATAGGAGAGCTTTTGAGAGCGCAGTTACAGTTGTCCAAAAGGTAAATGTGAAGAAGGAACTACTCCAAGATATAGCAAGGTCTGTTTATTCTCTAGACAGAGTAATAACCTTAAGTAAGTATTTTCCAGATACCTTTATAGTTGATAGAGATGGAGTATATGGTTTCAATTCAAAGTTCAAGATAAACATTTACTTTGGACACTCTGTTGATGAATCAAAGATAAAGAAAGCTTTTCTTTCAACTAGGTACATAATCCAAAAGGGGTTGCCTGTGAGGTATATTGATGCAAGGTTTGACAATGTGATAGCAAACTAGAATGGTATGGATAGTTTTACAAAAAACTTGTCTGATTCTATTCCCAAGGAAGTGCCCCAGAGTATGAAAGTTCCTATTGTACCAACTATTGCTGTTGTTCTCATGTTGTCACGAAAGTAGTAGTAATATTCCTTCATTTGGTAGTATTCCTCTTTTCTTTCCTTTTGATACAGAAAATCATAATACCTCTCCTGTGAGTCTGCCCAAAAGTAGAGAAATATGCTAGATGCTGTAGCAGTGCCTAGTAATAGAGTAAGTCCTGCGATTATATTGTAGCCAGTTTCATCGTCTAATCGTTGAAGGTTAAACATTAGATTTGTCTTCTGCGTATTTATGTCAACGTAAGAAAATTTCTCAAGTTCTCCTTTTTTAAGCCAGATTCTGTATTTTCCCATAGGTAGTGTTATATTTGTAGGGGTTACTCCAAAGTAATCGCTTTCTACAAAGATACTAGCTCCGTTAGGTGATGAGTCCAGGTATATAGTTGAAGTATTTGTGAAGGTGGGAAGAAGATCCTTTTTGTAAAAGTTTACTTTGCCTTTTTCGGTGTAGATATATTCTTCAACTACAAAGCTACCTCTAGAAATTGTGACCTTGTGTAAACCCTCTGGAACTATTTCAGAAGCGTTACCTTTACCCAAGTAAATGCCGTCTAGATATATATCGCAGTCACTAGGAGTAGCTTCTATTACGATCTTGCCAACTTTGTAGTTGTAAAAGAAAGGTTTCGTTTCATGAAGAAGTTTGTGGTTTGACAGCAGAAAGTCTATAACATTAAGGTTTGTTCGGAATAGTATGAAGTTTGAGGTTGTGTTGTTAGACACGAGAACGAATAGTGAGAGAAAAACATTTGTTGAGTATTTACTTACAGGCTTTCCATAGATATCGTAGAATACTGATATAGAGAAATCACTAGGTGTGCCTTCAACGAAAGGAATGCCGTTTGTTACCTTCAGTACCCAAGGATAGTTGCTTATGATGTTTTTCCAAAGAAATTCGTTGCTCACTTTTAGCTCAGAAACAAATATCTCCTTTTCGGTAATTTCAACTCTCAGTTTGTTGGTGTCACTCTCGGAAATATAGTAGTTTGTCTCAAAGATTGTGTTAGTAGTATAGTTGGTAAATATGAACTTCTGAATTTCTTGGTTAGTCAAGTGTTTAATAACTTCTTCTTCTATCTTTGAGAGGTTGATGATGTTTATCTCTTTTTCGGTGCAGGGGTATTTCCCTAGTTTTTCTATGAATCTTTTAATATTCTTTTTTAGGTTACCTTTTATCAGGCTATCTAGGTCTATCTCAAGTTTGTTGCTTAAGTTGTTGGTTGTATCGGAAGCAGAACTATTTTTTTGAGAGATTTCTTTGAAGTCTTCCAAAGCTTTTTCTGGTGAGTTTTCGTAATATTCTGAGAAGTCAATTTGGATTCCTCTGTTCTTTATTATATCCATCAAGTAGCCTAGATTTAGGTTTGTGTTAGTGGATATGTTTTTAATCTCAACTATTGTTATTTTAACATCTGTTTTAACTTGTGGTTCTGGAATTGAAATTTTCGTGGATACTTTTGCGCAGGAGTATAGCAGGTTTGAAACTGTTCCAAGTAGTAGCACTATGTTTGAGATTTTTTTTAACATTT